>NZ_LZKV01000133.1:0-16230 GCF_001672995.1 Mycobacterium sp. 1482292.6
GTGCGGCGTTCCGGTAATCCTCACCGCTGACCCCGATCGGGTCGATGCGCCCGAAGACGCGCGAGACGATGTCGTCCCAGCGCACCCGGTCGATGCGTGCGTCGATGCCGAAACGCGCCGCGCCCCGGATGGTCTGGGCTACCTCTGCGGCGTAGACGAACATCTTCGTCGGGATGCACCCGACGTTCAGGCAGGTGCCACCGAACGTGCCCTCTTCGCAGATCGCCACCCGCTTTTCGGCGAACCGGTCATCGAGAATGCTGTTACCCGAACCGGTTCCGATGATCGCGACGTCGTAAGTCTCCAAGCCGTCACCCCTTTCGCAGCGATGCCGAGGCGTCGTTGTCGGCGCGCAGGTAGCCGTCCAGCCAGAGGTCCAGCTCCCGATAGGCGACTTCGCGTGGCCCCTGCAGCGACAAGAACACGTCGTGCTTGGCGTCGGGCACCGGAACTACGCTGCCGCGGTTGCCGATACAGCCGGCCCAGCGGGCGATCTGGGTGACGTCGAGGACCGCGTCGCCGCGCTGCATGGCCGCCGAATCGGTGCTTTCGTGCACACTGTGGTCCGAGCGCAGGATCAGGTTGGGCACACCGACGTCCAGGCCGCGATGCAGCCGGGCCTGGCCGCGGCGGATGGCGTGCAGCCAACCGAAGGTGATCGGGAAGCCGCCGACCGGTTTCCACTGCAGGTCGTAGTCGAACTCGCCGCCGTAGTCGCGGTGCAACGTGGTGCCGTAGCCACCCTCACCCGGCGAGCGGGCCACCCCCTTGGACCGCACCCGGGACAGGCCCGCGATCAGCGCCACCGTCACGGAATGCCGCAGGATCGGCGGCCCGGGCAACTCCAAGAACGGGCTGTTGAGCACCAGGCCGCGAACGGCCGCGTGGGCGGCCGGGTTTCGTCGGCGCAGCCGGTCCAGCCACAGCGACACGATGAGCCCACCCGCGGAATGCGCGTACACCAGCACCTGGCCGTGTTCTGCGACCGCGGCCAGCGCCTGGTCGAGTTCGGTCTGGTAGTTGGTGAGGTCAGTGATGAAGTGCGGCGTCTGGCCGTCGCGCCGCGACCGCCCACACTTGTGCAGGTCGAGCGCGTAGAAGGTGAAGCCACGGGCCGCGAAATGGTCGGCCAGTTCGGTGTGGAAGAAGTAGTCGGTGTAACCGTGCACCGCGAGCACCGCGCGCCCATCAGGCCGCCGGCCCGACTGCCGGGACTCGGGGCCGCGCCGTATCAGGGTCGCGACGATGTCACCCTCGCCGGCAGGATCGGACCCCAGGACGATGGTGCGCTGCCAATAACCGGGGAGGACATCGGGCACCCAGCCGGTCGCTTCGCCGGTCACCCCGCCAGTCGCCCCGCCTTTCACCAAGCCAGCTTAGAGCTTTTGCTGGCCACGGGGTGCCGCACGCCGTTCGCGGCGACATGGCCTCGGGATAACCTGAGGATCGGCCCAGCCAAGGGAAGGACCAGCAAGCCGGTGTCAGCGCTAGCCACAACCACGCGGACGGACGTCGTGCTGGTGGGCGCAGGCATCATGAGCGCGACGCTGGGAGCGTTGCTGCGCCGGCTGCAGCCGGACTGGTCGATGACCTTCGTGGAGCGCCTGGACGCCGTCGCCGCCGAGAGCAGCAGCCCCTGGAACAACGCCGGCACCGGGCATTCGGCGCTGTGCGAGCTGAACTACACGCCACAGCGCGCCGACGGCTCGATCGACATCAGCAAAGCGGTGCGCATCAACGAGCAATTCCAGGTGACCCGCCAGTTCTGGGCCTACGCCGTCGAGAACGGCATCCTGACCGACCGAGGATTCCTCACCGCGATCCCGCACGCGAGCTTCGTGCGCGGCGCGCAGCGCGTCGACTACCTCCGGCGACGGCAACGGGCCCTGGCGCCCAACCCGCTGTTCGCCGGCATCGAATTGATCGAGGACCCCGGTGAGTTCGCCCGCCGGCTACCGTTCATGTCCGCCGGGCGCGACTTCTCCGAACCGACGGCGCTGAACTGGGCCGCCCACGGCACCGACGTCGACTTCGGTGCCCTGTCACGACAACTCGTCGGGTTCTGCGTGCGCGGCGGCGCGACCGCGTTGTTCGGTAACGAGGTCCGCAACCTGTCCCGCCAGCCCGACGGCACCTGGACGCTGCTGGTCCGCAACCGGCGCACCGGCGAAAAGCACCGGCTGAACGCCAAATTCGTCTTCGTCGGGGCCGGCGGTGACGCGCTGCCGCTATTGCAGAAGTCCGGCATCGGCGAGGTGAGAGGTTTCGCGGGATTCCCGATCGGCGGGCGGTTCCTGCGCGCCGACAACCCGGCGCTGACGGCCGCGCACCGCGCCAAGGTATACGGCGCGCCCGCGCCGGGCGCCCCGCCGCTGGGTGCGCTGCATCTCGACCTGCGCTATGTCAACGGCAAGCCGTGGCTGGTGTTCGGCCCGTACGCCGGCTGGTCGCCGAAGTTCTTGAAACACGGCCACTTCACCGATCTGCCCCGTTCGGTCAAGCCGAACAACCTGGCCTCCCTGGTCGGCGTCGGCATCACGCAGCTGACGCTGGTCAGGTACCTGGTCGGCCAGCTGCGGCTGTCCGTCCCGGACCGGCTGCGCATGCTGCGCGAATTCGCCCCCGGCGCACAGGGTTCGGATTGGGAGCCGACGGTGGCCGGTCAGCGGGTGCAGGTGATTCGGCGGGACAAACGCAAGGGCGGGGTGCTCGACTTCGATACCACGGTGGTGGGTGCGGCCGACGGAAGCATCGCGGGCCTGCTCGGCGGCTCTCCGGGGGCGTCGACCGCCGTGCCGATCATGCTCGGTGTGCTGGAACGCTGTTTTGCCACCCGCTTTCAGTCGTGGCTGCCCGCGCTCAAAGAGATGGTCCCGTCGCTGGGGGCGACGCTGTCGGATGAGCCGGCGCTGTACGACGAAGTCTTTTCCTGGGGAACGCGGGTTTTGGGGTTGAGCGATGCGGGCGTAGCTCCCGCAAGCGATGAGGAGGAGCGGCGCCAGTGACAGAAGCACTGCGACGTATTTGGGCTAAAGATCTTGACGCTCAAACACTTTACGAGTTACTCAAGCTGAGGGTGGAGGTATTCGTCGTCGAACAGGCGATCCCGTATCCGGAACTGGACGGGCGGGACCTGCTGGCCGAAACCCGGCACTTCTGGCTGGAAACGCCGGACGGCGAGGTGATCTCCACCCTGCGGCTGATGGAGGAGCACGCCGGGGGTGAAAAGGCGTTCCGGATCGGGCGACTGTGTACAAAACGCAATGCGCGCGGTCAGGGCCACACCACCCGGCTGCTGCGCGCGGCGCTGGCCGAGGTGGCTGACTACCCGTGCCGGATCAACGCGCAGACGTATCTGGCGGAGATGTACGCCCAGCACGGATTCGTGCGCGACGGCGACGATTTCCTTGACGACGGCGTTCCGCACGTGCCCATGCTGCGGCCCGGTTCGGGATTGGCGGCAAAACGGTGAAGCCCTACCCGTTCAGCGCGATCGTCGGGCACGATCAGCTGCGCCTGGCGCTCTTGCTGTGCGCCGTGCGCCCGGAGATCGGCGGCGCGCTGATCCGCGGCGAGAAGGGCACCGCCAAGTCGACGGCGGTGCGCGGCCTCGCGGCATTGCTGTCCGACGCCACCGGCAGCGACGCCGGGCTGGTCGAAATGCCGCTCGGGGCAACCGAAGACCGCGTGATCGGCTCGCTGGATCTGCAGCGGGTGCTGCGCGACGGCGAGCACGCGTTCTCGCCGGGCCTGCTGGCCCGGGCACACGGCGGGGTGCTGTACGTCGACGAGGTCAACCTGCTGCATGACCACCTGGTCGACGTGCTCCTCGACGCCGCGGCGATGGGCCGGGTGCACATCGAACGCGACGGCATCTCCCACTCGCATGAGGCCCGGTTCGTGTTGATCGGCACCATGAATCCTGAAGAGGGCGAACTGCGTCCGCAACTGCTGGATCGGTTCGGGCTCACCGTCGACGTCCACGCCTCGCGCGACGTCGACGTGCGGGTGCAGGTCATCCGGCAGCGGATGGCCTACGAGGCCGACCCGGAGGGTTTCGCCGCGCGCTACGCCGACGCCGACGCCGAGCTGGCCCGGCGCATCGCCGCGGCGCGCGCGCTCGTCGACGATGTGGTGTTGCCCGACAACGAATTACGGCGCATCGCGGCGCTGTGCGCGGCGTTCGACGTCGACGGGATGCGCGCCGATCTGGTGGTGGCCCGCACCGCCGTCGCGCATGCCGCCTGGCGCGGCGCGGACACCGTCGCGGAATCCGACATCCGGGTGGCCGCCGAACTGGCGTTGCCGCATCGGCGCCGCCGCGACCCGTTCGACGACCCGGGCATCGACCGCGACCAGCTGGACGAGGCCCTGGCGCGGGCCGGTTCCGACCCTGACCCCGACTCCAACCCCGAACCCGATCCCGACCCGCCCGGCGGTGGTCAGTCCACCGACGCGGAAGGAACTGCGTCGCAACAGAACTCGGCACGGGACGGCAAGCCGGCCCCGCCAAAGACGAGACCCAGTGCGCCGCCGTCGAAAACCTTTCCCACCCGCGCGCTGCGGGTTCCCGGTGTCGGCGAGGGCGCGCCCGGGCGGCGGTCCCGGGCCCGCAACGCCAGCGGCAGCGTCATCGCCGCCACCGACGCCGATGACGCGAGCTGCGGCGGCCACGGACTGCACCTGTTCGCCACCCTCCTGTCCGCCGCCGAGCGCGCCGGTTCCGGGCCGTTGCGGCCCCAGCCCGACGATCTGCGCCGCGCCGTGCGCGAGGGCCGCGAAGGCAATCTGGTGATCTTCGTCGTGGACGCGTCGGGTTCGATGGCCGCCCGCGATCGCATGGCCGCGGTCGGCGGCGCCACACTGTCGCTGCTGCGCGACGCGTATCAGCGGCGCGACAAGGTCGCCGTGATCACGTTCCGCCACCAGGAGGCGCGGCTGCTGTTGCCGCCGACCTCGTCGGCGCACATCGCCGGGCGGCGACTGGCGCGGTTCGACACCGGCGGCAAGACCCCGCTGGCCGAGGGCCTGCTGGCCGCGCGCGAGCTCATCGTGCGGGAGAAGGCCCGCGACCGGGCGCGGCGTCCCCTGGTGGTGGTGCTGACCGACGGCCGGGCCACCGCCGGGCCGGATCCGTTGGGCCGCACCCGGATCGCGGCGGCGAGGCTGGTCGCCGAGGGCGTGGCCGCCGTGGTGGTCGACTGCGAGACGTCCTTTGTGCGGCTGGGCCTGGCCGGGCAACTGGCCCGCCAGCTGGCCGCACCGGCGATCCGGCTGGAGCAGCTGCACGCCGATTCCCTGACGCGCGCGGTGCGCGACGCGGCCTGAGCGAAAGGGTTAAACGCTTATGCCACAGGGTGTTCCATTGCAGGTTCCCGATGACGGCCTGACCACGCGGGCGCGGCGCCACACGCCCGTGCTGGCTGTGCACACCGGCGCCGGCAAGGGAAAGTCCACGGCCGCATTTGGAATGGCGTTGCGGGCCTGGAACGCCGGCCTGTCGGTCGCGGTGTTTCAGTTCGTCAAAAGCGCCAAGTGGAAGGTGGGCGAGGAGGCGGTCTTCGGTCAGCTGGGCCAACTGCACGACCAGCACGGGATCGGTGGTTGTGTGGAATGGCACAAGATGGGCGCGGGCTGGTCCTGGACCCGCAAGGCGGGCAGCGACGTCGATCACGCGGCGGCCGCGGCCGACGGCTGGGCGGAGATCGCGCGCCGGCTGGTCGATCAGCGCCACGACTTCTACGTGCTGGACGAGTTCACCTATCCGCTGAAGTGGGGTTGGGTGGACGTCCACGAGGTGGTGCGGGCGCTGGCGGCGCGACCCGGTCATCAGCACGTGGTCGTCACCGGACGCGACGCCCCGCAGAGCCTGATCGACGCGGCCGACCTGGTGACCGAGATGGCGAAGGTCAAGCATCCGATGGACGTAGGACGCAAGGGGCAGAAGGGCATCGAGTGGTGAGTGTTCCCGCGGTGGTCATCGCCGCCCCAGCCTCGGGCAGCGGAAAGACCACGCTGGCAACGGGTTTGATCGGTGCCTTGCGGCAGGCGGGCCACGCGGTGGCGCCGTTCAAGGTGGGCCCGGACTTCATCGATCCCGGCTATCACGGCCTCGCCGCCGGCCGCCCCGGCCGCAACCTCGACCCGGTGCTGGTGGGGGAGGGTCTGATCGGCCCGCTGTACGCCCACGGCGCGCGTGGCGCGGACATCGCCGTGGTCGAAGGGGTGATGGGGCTGTTCGACGGCCGGATCGGGTCCGCTGCAACCACTCCCGCGGCGGGCTCGACGGCCCACGTGGCAGGCCTGCTGGCTGCACCCGTCGTTCTGGTCGTCGATGCGCGCGGGCAGAGCCAGAGCGTCGCCGCGCTGCTGCATGGCTTTTCCACTTTTGACACCGGTACCCGCGTGGCCGGGGTGATCCTGAACCGGGTCGGATCGGCCCGGCACGAGCAGGTGTTGCGGCAGGCCTGCGAGCACGCCGGCGTCCCGGTGCTGGGCGCCATTCCTCGGGTGGCCGAATTGGAGCTGCCCACAAGGTATTTGGGACTTGTCACCGCGGTGGAGTACGGGCAGCGGGCGCGGCTGGCGGTGGAGGCGATGACCGATTTGGTCGCTCGCCACGTCGACCTGGCGGCGGTCGTTACCGCCGCCGCAAGCCGGGTCGCGCAACCGCCCTGGGATCCGGCGGCGGTGGTCGGGGAGACGCCCGCCGGGCGTGCCACTGTCGCGATGGCGGCGGGCAAGGCATTCAGTTTCGGCTACGCAGAACACCGGGAACTGCTGGCCGCCGCCGGCGCCGATGTGGTCGAATTCGACCCGCTCGTCGACGCGTTGCCCAACGGCGCCGATGCGGTGTTGCTGCCCGGCGGTTTTCCCGAACAGTTCACCGCGGAGCTCTCGGCCAACGACGTCGTCCGCCGGCAGATCAAGGAGCTGGCCGCCGCGGGGGCGCCGATACACGCCGAGTGCGCGGGGCTGATCTACCTGGTCTCCGACCTCGACGGCCATCCGATGTGTGATGTGCTGGCCGGGCGGGCGCAATTCACGTCGCAGCTGACCCTGGCGTATCGCGATGCCGTCGCCGTGGCGGATTCGTCGTTGCACGCCGCGGGCCAGCGGGCGGTAGGGCACGAATTTCACCGCACCACAGTCACATTCAGCGACGATTATCAGCCGGCCTGGATGTACCGGGTCGACGGAGCCGCCCAGGGGAGCGCCGCCGTGCGTGACGGCGCCGTGCACGCCGGGGTGCACGCGTCTTATCTGCACACCCACCCGGCGGCCGCGCCGGAGGCGGTGGCGCGCTTCGTGGCACACGCTGACTCCCGGCTTCGCCGCGCTAGCGATCGCCACTAGATCGATGGTGGCGACCCGCGGCGCCCGGCTTCGCCGCGCTAGCGATCGCCACTAGATCGATGGTGGCGACCCGCGGCGCCCGGCTCCGCCGCGCTAGCGATCGCCACTAGGCTTGCCGGGTGACCGAGAGCGCCTACCTTGTTGGGCTGCGGCTGACCGGCAAGAAGGTCGTCGTGGTCGGCGGCGGCACCGTTGCCCAGCGCCGGTTACCCTTGCTCATCTCCAGCGGCGCCGACGTCCACGTCATCTCCCGCAGCGCCACCCGGTCGGTCGAGGCGATGACGGGAATCACACTGGCACTGCGCGAATACCGCGACGGCGACCTCGACGGAGCCTGGTATGCGATCGCGGCCACCGACGACCCGCGCGTGAACGAGGCCGTGGTCGCCGAGGCCGAACGGCGCCGCATCTTCTGCGTTCGCGCCGACGTCGCCGTTGAGGGGACCGCCGTCACCCCAGCATCTTTCGACTACGCGGGGCTGTCGGTCGGCGTGCTGGCCGGTGGCGAGCACCGCCGGTCGGCGGCGATCCGCTCGGCCATCCGCGAGGCGCTGCAGACCGGGCTCATCACGCCCGAGAGCCCAGTGGGCTCCGACGTCGTCAAGGGCGGCGTCGCGCTGGTCGGCGGCGGGCCCGGCGACCCCGAACTCATCACCGTGCGCGGCCGCCGCCTGCTGGCCCAGGCCGACGTCGTGGTCGCCGACCGGCTGGCGCCACCGGAACTGCTCGCGGAACTGCCCCCGCACGTCGAAGTCATCGACGCCGCCAAGATCCCGTATGGGCGGGCGATGGCCCAGGATGCGATCAACGACGTGATGATCGAGCGCGCCCGCGCCGGCAGCTTCGTAGTTCGCCTGAAGGGCGGGGACCCCTTCGTGTTCGCTCGCGGCTACGAAGAGGTGCTGGCGTGCGCCGAGGCCGGGATTTCGGTGACCGTGGTGCCGGGTGTGACGAGCGCCATAGGAGTGCCCGCTTTAGCGGGCGTCCCGGTCACTCATCGGGCGATAAATCACGAGTTCGTGGTGGTCAGCGGGCATCTCCCACCCGGTCATCCCGAATCGTTAGTGAATTGGGATGCGCTGGCCGCAATGTCCGGCACCATTGTTTTGCTGATGGCCGTCGAGCGCATCGAACTTTTCGCCGAGGCGCTCCTCAAAGGCGGCCGACCTGCGGATACTCCGGTGTTGATCGTTCAGCATGGAACGACCGCAGCTCAACACACTTTGCGGGCTACCCTCGCCGACACGCCCGAAAAGATCCGCGCCGACGGTATCCGACCTCCGGCGATCATCGTGATCGGCGCTGTGGCGGCTTTCGGGCTTTAAACGGTTCTTAAGATTACTGTAAGGTAACCCTTTATGACGGCTCTCAACGATGCAGAGCGCGCGGTGCAGAATCTTGCCTCGGCGCGCCCCGATCGTCCGGCCCCGGTGCGCGCGGCGGAGACCACCGCGAAAGCCCCGGCGGAGACCGCCTCAACGCGCATCAGCAAGTACTATCCGGCGTGGCTGCCCTCGCGGCGCTTCATCGCGGCCGTCATCGCCATCGGCGGCATGCAACTGCTCGCGACCATGGACAGCACCGTCGCCATCGTCGCGCTCCCCAAGATCCAAAACGAGCTGAGCCTGTCCGACGCCGGCCGCAGCTGGGTGATCACCGCCTACGTGCTGACGTTCGGCGGGCTGATGCTGCTCGGCGGTCGTCTCGGCGACACCATCGGGCGCAAGCGAACCTTCATCGTCGGTGTCGCGCTGTTCACCATCTCCTCCGTGCTGTGCGCGGTCGCCTGGGACGAGGCGACCATGGTCATCGCGCGGCTGTCGCAGGGCGTCGGTTCCGCCATCGCCTCACCGACCGGCCTGGCGCTGGTGGCCACCACCTTCCCCAAGGGGCCGGCCCGTAACTTCGCGACCGCGGTGTTCGCCGCGATGACGGCGGTCGGTTCGGTGATGGGCCTGGTCGTCGGCGGGGCGCTTACCGAGGTGTCCTGGCGGCTGGCGTTCCTGGTGAACGTGCCGATCGGCTTGGTGATGATGTACCTGGCCCGCACCGCACTGCGGGAGACCAACCGCGAGCGGATGAAGCTCGACGCCACCGGGGCCATACTGGCCACCTTGGCCTGCACCGCGGCCGTATTCGCCTTTTCGATGGGGCCGGAAAAGGGCTGGATGTCGATCACCACCATCGGCTCGGGCGTGGTGGCGCTGGGTGCCGCGCTGGCCTTCGTCATCGTGGAGCGCACCGCCGAGAACCCCGTCGTTCCGTTCGGCCTGTTCCGTGATCGCAACCGGCTGGTCACCTTCACCGCCATCTTCCTGGCCGGCGGGCTGATGTTCAGCCTGACCGTGTGCATCGGCTTGTACGTGCAGGACATCCTCGGTTACAGCGCGCTGCGCGCCGGCGTCGGCTTCATCCCGTTCGTCATCGCGATGGGCATCGGCCTCGGCGTCTCCTCGCAGCTGGTGTCCCGGTTCTCCCCGCGGGTGCTGACCATCGGCGGCGGGATCCTGCTGTTCTGGGCGATGTTGTTCGGCTGGGCGTTCATGCACCGCGGGGCTGCTTACTTCCCCAACCTGGTGCTGCCCATCGTGGTCGGTGGCATCGGCATCGGCATGGCCGTCGTTCCCCTCACGCTGTCGGCCATCGCCGGTGTGGGCTTCGATCAGATCGGACCGGTATCGGCCGTCACGCTGATGCTGCAGAGCCTGGGTGGGCCGCTGGTGCTGGCCGTCGTCCAGGCGGTGATCACCTCGCGGACGCTGTATATGGGCGGCACCACCGGCCCGGTCAAGTTCATGAACGATGCGCAGTTGGCCGCGCTGGACAACGGCTACACCTACGGGCTGCTCTGGCTGGCCGGGGTGGCCGTCATCGTCGGCGGCGCGGCGCTGTTGATCGGCTACACCCCCGACCAGGTTGCGCACGCGCAAGAGGTCAAGGAAGCGATGGACGCCGGGGAGCTGTAGCTCACCGCAGGCGGGTTCGCAGTCGCCGCTAGGCCCGATGGCGGTGACCCACCGCGCCCGGCTTCGTTGGGCTGTATCTGATTGCCCGGCTCCTCAGCGGGCCGATGCGGCCCGCATCGTCGCCGAGCGCCAAGTCACCGCTAGGCTAGCCCGCTGTGATCACCCGGATGTCCCAATTGTTTTTGCGCACCTTGCGCGACGATCCCGCCGACGCCGAAGTCGCCAGCCACAAGCTGCTGATCCGGGCCGGCTACATCCGGCCCGTCGCGCCCGGCCTGTACAGCTGGTTGCCGCTCGGATTACGGGTGCTGCGCCGCATCGAGCGCATCGTCCGTGACGAGATGAATGCCATTGGCGGACAGGAGATCCTGTTTCCCGCGCTGCTGCCACGCGCGCCGTACGAGACGACGAACCGGTGGACGGAGTACGGCGACTCGGTGTTTCGGCTGCAGGATCGCCGCGGCAATGACTTCCTGCTGGGCCCCACCCACGAAGAGCTGTTCACCCTGACCGTCAAAGGTGAGTACAGCTCCTACAAAGACTTTCCGGTCCTGCTCTATCAGATCCAGAACAAGTATCGCGACGAGGCGCGGCCGCGGGCCGGCATCCTGCGGGTCCGGGAGTTCGTGATGAAGGACTCCTATTCGTTCGACATCGACGACGCCGGACTCAAGGCCGCCTATCACGCGCACCGGGAGGCCTATCAGCGCATCTTCGCGCGCCTTCAGGTGCGCTACGTCATCGTCTCCGCGGTATCGGGGGCCATGGGCGGCAGCGCGTCGGAGGAGTTTCTGGCCGAAAGCGCCGTCGGGGAGGACACCTTCGTGCGGTGCCTGGAATCCGGCTACGCGGCCAACGTCGAGGCCGTCATCACCGCGCGCCCGGAGGCGCAGCCGATCGACGGGCTGCCCGAGGCGGTGGTGCACGACACGGGTGACACCCCGACCATCGCCACGCTGGTGGACTGGGCCAACCGCGCGGACCTGGGCCGCGCCGTCACCGCGGCCGACACGTTGAAGAACGTGCTGCTCAAGGTGCGTCAGCCCGGCGGGGAGTGGGAGCTGCTGGCCATCGGGGTGCCGGGTGACCGCGAGGTCGACGACAAACGGCTGGGCGCGGCGCTGGAACCGGCTGAATACGCGTTGCTCGACGACGCCGACTTCGCCAAGTATCCCTTCCTGGTGAAGGGATATATCGGCCCGAAAGGCTTGCAGGACAACGGGGTTCGCTACCTGGTCGACCCCCGGGTGGTGGACGGCACCAGCTGGATCACCGGGGCCGATGCGCCCGGGCGGCACGTCGTCGGGCTGGTCGCCGGCCGGGACTTCACCGCCGACGGCACCATCGAGGCCGCCGAGGTGCGCGACGGCGACCCCTCACCGGACGGCGCGGGTCCGCTGGTCTCGGCGCGTGGCATCGAGGTGGCGCACATCTTCCAGCTCGGCCGCAAATACACCGACGCCTTCACCGCCGACGTGCTCGGTGAGGACGGCAAGCCGGTCCGGCTGACCATGGGCTCCTACGGGCTCGGGGTGTCACGGATGGTGGCCGTCATCGCCGAGCAGCACCACGACGAACTGGGCCTGCGCTGGCCGTCGGCGGTCGCCCCGTTCGACGTGCATCTGGTGATCGCCAACAAGGACGCGGAGGCGCGTACCGGCGCCACCAACCTGGCCGACGAGCTGGACCGGTTGGGCGTCGAAGTGGTGCTCGACGACCGCCAGGCCTCACCCGGCGTGAAGTTCAAGGACGCCGAACTGCTCGGCGTGCCCTGGATCGTCGTGGTGGGCCGGGGCTGGGCGGACGGCGTGGTGGAGCTGCGCGACCGCTTCGGCGGCGAAACCCGCGAACTGGCCACCGGGCCGTCACTGGCCGCCGACATCGCGGCGGCCTGCTCGCCGAACAGGGGTTAGTCGTTGCCCCCGGGGAAGCTCGTCGTGATGGGCCAGGCGCCTAGCACGCGGCTCCACCGGGCGCCCATGACCGCGCTCTGCACCAGGGCCGTCGCGGCGAACGCGCGGTCGGCGCCGCTCTCGGCGTGCTCGGCGACGACGCGCCACGCCCCCGCGCCGTCGTTCTCCATCCGCGCGGCCAGGCGCGCGGCGTCGGCCGGGCCGCCGACCACCAGTGGCAGCTGGTAGCCCGCCGCGGCGACGGGAACGGTCACCTTGCGGGCATTGAGCATCGCGATGACGTCGTCACGGCGCTGGCGGTGCTGCGCGAGGGCCTCTACGACCATGTCGTTCACGCTGGGCGGGGACAGCGCCGAGACGATGCCGTAGCCGTAGATCGTCGAGTGCTCGATGGCCAGCGCGTCGCACAGCGCCGTGTTGTCGGCATCCTTGCCGGAGGTCATATCGACGGCCCCCCGGGCACGAGCGCGACCGTGTACGAGGCAGTGCAGGAGGCGGCGATCGAGGCCAGCAACCCGGCCCGATAGCCCGACTCGGTGCCCACCAGGCGGGTGGCGCTGTCGGCCGAGGCCCGCAGCGCGTTGATGACGTCGGACACCGGCGGCGGAGGCGGTGGCGGGCCGGCCGGCTGGGCCTGGCCCGGGTTGGGCGTCTCGCTCGTGGGGGAGGTGGCGAGCTTGCCGGCCGCGCGCGAGATCTCCGCGGACAGCGCGCGGGCATGCGCGGCGCGCTGGCTCGCCACCACGGTCAACGCGGCGGCGACCTGAGGCGGGTTCCCGATGGCCGCTGCGGCGGCACCCGCCAGCGCGCTGTCGTGCCGGGCCTGATCCAGCGGCCCCAGCAATTGCTCGACCGGCGGCGGTTTGGGCGCGGACTTGCCGCAGGCGGACACCACCGCCCCGAGCGCAGCCAAAGCCGCACCACCGGCGAGCACATCTCGCCTGTTGACGAACGGAACTGCGCTAGGCACAAAGACATCCTGCCATCGGCGCGCAGCCGGGCAAGATGCCAGGACGCGATCACGCCGTCAACCGCGATTCCTGGCGTATCGTGGATAGCTGGTTCTCGCAGAGGGCGGCCGCCGACAGCAACGGTCAGCAACGGGCGTTCCTCTGCCGGGACACCGGAAGCCGCCTGCGAAGCCCTCGGGGCGCCGACATCCGCCAGATGACCGGACAACTCAAGATGAGGAGCTCGCCGTGACCACCGGGCTACCGTCGCAGACGCAGGTGATCGAGCTACTCGGTGGAGAGTTTGCGCGCGCCGGATTCGAGATCGAAGACGTGGTCATCGACGCCCGGACCCGCCCCCCGCGAATCATGGTGATCGCCGACGGCGACAACGGCCTCGATCTGGACACGGCGGCTACGTTGTCCCGCTCGGCATCGGCACTGCTCGACGGCCTGGACACCATCGGCGACCAGTACGTGCTCGAGGTCTCCTCGCCCGGCGTGGACCGCCCGCTGACCAGCGCGAAGCACTTCCGCCGGGCCCGCGGCCGCAAGGTCGACGTCGTCCTGTCGGACGGATCGACGCTGACCGGCCGGGTCGGCGAGACGGGCGATGACGCGGTCGCACTGGTGGTGCGCGCGGGCCGGGATCTGGCGGTACGCCAGATCCCACTCGCCGACATCGTCAAAGCTGTTGTCCAAGTGGAGTTTGCGCCCCCTAACCAAGCGGAGCTGGAACTGGCGACCACGGGTCAGGCCCAAAGGACGGAGGAGCGGCGCCTATGAACATCGACATGGCCGCGCTGCATGCCATCGAGGTGGACCGCGGCATCTCGGTCAACGAGCTGCTCGAGACGATCAAATCGGCGCTGCTCACCGCCTACCGGCACACCGAAGGCCACCAGAACGACGCGCGGATCGAGATCGACCGCAAAACCGGTGTCGTGAAGGTGATGGCCCGGGAGACCGACGAAGACGACAACGTCATCAGCGAATGGGACGACACCCCCGAGGGTTTCGGCCGCATCGCCGCCACCACCGCCCGTCAGGTCATGCTGCAGCGGTTCCGGGACGCCGAAAACGAGCGGACCTACGGCGAGTTCTCCACCCGCGAGGGCGAGATCGTCGCCGGCGTCATCCAGCGCGACAGCCGGGCCAACGCGCGTGGCCTGGTGGTGGTCCGGATGGGCACCGAGACGAAGGCCTCCGAGGGCGTGATCCCGGCGGCCGAGCAGGTCCCCGGGGAAAGCTACGAACACGGCAACCGGGTGCGGTGCTACGTCATCGGGGTGACCCGCGGGGCCCGCGAGCCGCTGATCACGCTGTCGCGGACCCACCCCAACCTGGTCCGCAAGTTGTTCTCGCTGGAGGTCCCCGAGATCGCCGACGAGTCCGTCGAGATCGTGGCGGTGGCGCGGGAGGCCGGCCATCGGTCCAAGATCGCGGTGAAGTCCAACCTGCCCGGCCTGAACGCCAAGGGCGCCTGCATCGGTCCGATGGGGCAGCGGGTCCGCAACGTGATGAGCGAGCTCTCCGGCGAGAAGATCGACATCATCGACTACGACGAGGACCCTGCCCGCTTCGTCGCCAATGCGCTGTCGCCGGCGAAGGTGGTGTCGGTGTCGATCATCGACCAGGCCGCCCGCGCCGCCCGGGTGGTGGTGCCCGACTTCCAGTTGTCCTTGGCCATCGGCAAGGAAGGCCAGAACGCGCGCCTGGCGGCCCGGCTCACCGGGTGGCGCATCGACATCCGCGGCGACTCGCCCGCCGGGGCGGGCGGGCATCCGGAGAGCCAGTCCGAACACGGCGCCACCCACGGAATGGCCCGCGACCGCTAGCGGTCCGGCCGGGTCGCGCCGGCGCATGCTCGGGCGGTTCTGAGCTTCGATCCGGTGACGCTAGACTGAGCCGTGATCCAGCGCGAACTTTCGGCTCCCGAAATCACGTCGCACCGTCATGCGGGTGGACCCGTACGGACGTGCGTCGGGTGCCGGAAGCGAGAGCTGGCCGTCGAGTTGCTTCGAGTGGTGGCTGTGCCGAACGGGAACGGCGAATTCGCCGTGATCGTTGACACAGGCAAGAGCCTGCCGGGGCGGGGTGCATGGCTGCATCCCGGGCCGCAGTGCGCGCAACAGGCAATCCGGCGGCGGGCATTCACCAGAGCGCTGCGCATCACCGGTTCACCGGATACATCCGCGGTGGTCGAGCACGTAGAGTTCCTGGGAGTCTCTAAATGCGCCCGATCTACCCGGCAACAGAACAGGTAGCAAAGAACATGAGCACACCGTGAAGTCCCGATGATTCGCATTCCTATGCGTTACAGCTAATTCCCGAGGCGCGGCCCCACGACTGTCGCCTCATAGACAGGAGATGTAGTGGCAGGTAAGGCCCGCGTACACGAGTTGGCTAAGGAACTCGGTGTCACCAGCAAGGAAGTCCTCGCCCGACTGAATGATCAGGGCGAATTCGTTAAATCAGCATCGTCGACGGTAGAAGCTCCGGTTGCTCGCCGGCTGCGCGAATCCTTCGGCGGCGGCAAGTCCGCCGAGAAGGCCCCCGCGAAAGCCGCGGCACAGGGCGGGGCCAAGGCGCCCGCCGCCAAGTCCCCCGACAGATCGCTCGACAAGGCCCTCGACAGCGCCATCGGCACCGCGGGCGGCAACGGCGAAGCGACCGCGACGCCCGCCAAGCCCGCCGCGCCCCAGGCCTCCGCGGCCGCGCTAACCGAGGCCCCGGCCCGTCCGGGCCCGGCCCCGGCCCGGCCCTCCGCCCCGGCCCCGGGACAGCCCAAACCACCCGCGCCCGGGCAGGCCGCCGGCCAGGCGCCGCGCCCCGGCGCGACGCCGGGCCCGCGTCCGGGCCCGATGCCCAAGCCCCGCGCCCCGCGCGTCGGCAACAACCCCTTCTCGTCGGCGCAACCCGTCGACCGGCCCATCCCGCGCCCGCAGGCGCCGCGTCCCGGGCCGCCCCGCCCCGGCGCGCCCCGGCCCGGCGGCGCATCGCCGGGCGACATGCCGTCACGACCGCCGGGGCCACCGGGACGGC
>NZ_LZKV01000134.1:0-31625 GCF_001672995.1 Mycobacterium sp. 1482292.6
GCCGCTTCATGGTGACCGGCGGCGACGTCGTCTGGACCGATGGCCCGCTGACCCGGGCGGTCAAAGCCGGCGCGATCTGCTACCTGGACGAGGTTGTCGAGGCGCGCCATGACTCCTTGGCGATCCTGCACTCACTCACCGATCACCGGCGGTCGCTGTATCTCGATCGCGCCGGCTTTGACCGCCCGGGTCAGCGGGCCATCGGTCCAGACGACGTCGCCGCCGGTCACCATGAAGCGGCCGACGAGATCGGAGCTGGTGAGGTCGTCGTGGCAGCTGATGGTCACCACGGGCCGCTGCAACAGTGAGCCCATGTGCTCGACGAAGCGGGTCTTGCCGCAGCCCGTTGGGCCGGTGAGCATCACCGGGATGTGGCGAAGGAAGGCCTGCTCGAACAGCTGAACTTCGTTGCCATTGGCGAAATATGTTTCGGTGGTCATCTCTTCCTCAGCGGGTCGCGTTCATGCCGTGACCAGTTCGCGATGGACATGGGCCAGTACCCGGGGCAGCTCCTCGATGCGCCGGATCCGTTGCGACCGGCGGGGTCCGAACACCTCGGGGAGGGGATCGACGCGGGTCGGTCCCACGCCCACGTAGTACATCGACACCCCGGCCTCGTTGGCCTCCTCGACGGCGTGCGCGGCGTCCGCCCAGGCATACCGGCCCTCATAGCCTTCATCGGAGATCAGTCCGTCACCGATGACGATCAGCAGGCGGCGCTCGGAGGCCTGCGCCAGCAGGCGGCTCGTCAGATGGCGAAGTGGCGCACCGAGCCTGGTGTATCCGCGGGTGGACAAACCCAGCCCGCTCGGCGGTACGAATCGGCGGTCGTCGAAGTCCTTCAGGCAGCGGACTTCGACTCGATGACGGGTGTTGCCGGTGAACACGAAGACGCCGTGGCGCTCGCGTGCCAGCGTCATGGCGCGGGAAAGCGCATCGGCACAGGACAACTCCAGCTGGAACACGCGGCCGCCGTGCACCCCCAGCGACGAACTGCCGTCGAGCAGCAAGGCGGTGGTGACATCGCGGCTGCTGGGCAGCAGGTCGCGGAACACCTTCGGCTCCTTCGCCTCGCCGGTCGCCAGATCGATGTAGTGATCGACGTATTGGTCGACGTCGAGGTCGGAGCCGTCTTCGAGGCGGTTGGTCATCGCGCGGTGGGTGTGTTCCTCGAACCACTTACGCACGTCGACGACCACCGGCACCGGCCGGCGGGCGTGCCGGCCGTCGGAATGCTCGACGACCGCGACATGGTCACGCATGAATCGCTGTGTCCACATGTTCCATTCGGGGTAGGGAATGCCGGGCCGGTGTTCCGGCGTGACGTCGAGATCGTTGTCCTGCGGCCGGCTCGGCGGCGGCAGGTTGGGGTTGCGGACCCCGCCGTCGCCGCCGACCGGAACCGAGTACGGCCGCGGCAAACGCTTCTGTGTTGTGGTCCAGGGCATCCTGCCGAAGCTGCGCCGCAATTTGTCGGTCAATCCGTGCGGCGCCGTGTACGCCAGCGGCAACGAGCCCAGCAGTGGGTGAATCGTCAATTCCTGGCCTGTGGCCGCCAATGCCATTGCGCGATTGAGCATTTCCACGGCGGCCATGTCACCGGCCTCGGTGCGGACCTCGGGAAGTAGTCGACGCACCTCGGCGACCAGTCCCGGCCAACGTGACGCGATCCAGCCGAGGGCGACGCCGGCCTCGACGAGGGTGAGCGCACGCAGTTCCCGGGCCGAGAGCTCGTTGAGGCGATATTCGGTGAGGCGTTCTTTCGACGGCGAACATTGCAGGGCCACGCCACATGTCAGGGTTCGGCGTGTCCAGTCGGGCCCTGAAAGTTGGGGGGCGGGGTAGGGGACGTGAACGAACTTCAGGGCCGCGTTCAGGCCGAAGCCGCGTCGTTCCCCGGTGACCAGCCGCACGCCCTCGCGCCGTTGGTCGCTGAGCGCGACCGCCGTGACGGAGCAACCCCGTTCCAGCGCCATCGCCTGGCCGTCGGAATGTTCAACCATGAGCCGAATGCCGCGTGTTCCGGCTGCCCGGGCCGCGATTCAGAACGTGCCGATGTTGGAGAACAGCCAGTACCAGAACCAGATGATCAGTCCGGTGCCGCCCCAGGCGGCGACATAGCGAAGGATTTCCCATAGATAGCCCATGATGTGACTTCCTCGGTGGCGTAGTGGGTTTCGGCTCGAGCATGTCAATCGGAGAAGAGTTCGCGGTTGACGGTGTGCAGGTAGGGGATGGCGAGGAACGGGGTGATGTAGAAGATGTCGTAGAGCCACCAGCCGACGACCGGCAGCACGACGCCGGCGAAGCGCACGTCGGCGAACATGGTCATGTTGAAGACGTAGGTGATCCAGATGACCACGCCCATCCAGCAGGTGACGACCATCCACTGATGGCCCCAGCGCTTCATCTGTAGAAATCCGATGGCCGCCGCGATGCGCATGGTGAAGACGGTCAGGATGAGGCCGACCTCCAAAGCCTTTTCGCCCGGTCCGGCCGCGCCGCCGACCCACAGCTCGTTGTAGTGCCAGAAGTAGCCGGCGTCGAACATGTTGCCCCACCCGTTGAGCAACACCCGGGCCAGGATGGTGTGGTTCGCCACCAGGTCAAGGGCCCATCCGACGGTGTTGATGGCGGCGTCGATGATGACGAGATAGCCGAGCAACGTGACCAGCATCGGTCGAACGGAGAGGCCATCGCGCTGGGCCCGGCGCAGCAATCGCACGCCCCACAGAAACAGCGGCAAGCCGAAGACGCCCAGGGCGGCGGTGCCGATCAGCAGACTGCCGGAGATGAGCCATCTGTCGGCCTGGCGTTGCGCGAGTTGCGACCGTTCCAGATGTTCGTCGATGGTCAGACTCGTTGGGGGAGCGCCGTTTGAGCCGGCGGTGGTGGCCTCACTGCCGGCATTGCGCTGATGCAGCCTCGGCAGATTCACGAACCCTCCCCGTCTGCTGATCCAATCGGCTTGTGCAATATAACAGGCTGACTGTAGTCAGCGTAAGATAGGCGGTCGAGTTTTGTGAATCTCAAAGGGTGCACCAGGTCGCCGGCCGTTCTCACGGTGCTATCGCGCGGCGCAACCAGCCAATCCGCCCGTCGCGGGGCACCCCGGCGTGTGAGGTACACGCCGAACAACACTGACATAAGTCAGCCCCCAATCGTTGACACGGCTTTCACCGGACGCCTACGCTCAGCGAGCGCTCAGCCGGTGTGGCCTCGTGTGCCGGCGGCGGAAACGGTGCACCCGGTGTAGCGCTGTCGGTGCGTGCAAAGGAGTAGCGATGACACCCAAGCCGCCAGCCGAGAAGAAGTATCGCGTAATCCAGTGGGGCGTAGGGAATGTCGGCACGATTGCGCTCCGCCATTTCGTGCACAATCCTGCCTATGAACTGGTCGGGGTGCTGTGCAATCGTCCGGAGAAGGTGGGTAAGGACGCCGGTGAGCTCTGCGGCAAGGCGCCGACGGGGGTGCGGGCCACCACCGACAAGGCCGCCATCGAGGCACTGGACGCCGATTGCGTGTTCTATGCGCCGCTGTGGTCTGACCCCGATGAGGTGTGCCGCCTACTGCGCGGGGGCAAGAACGTCGTTGCCTCCGGCGGCGCCTGGTGGTATCGAACCGAACACAGCAAGGCGGACATCGACAAGATCGATGCCGCCTGCCACGAGGGTGGCACGTCGTTCCATGCGGGTGGTGTCAACCCCGGCTTCGCCGGAGACCTACTCGTGCTGACGCTGGCCCGAATCGTCAGTCAAATCGACACCATTCACATCTACGAGGTGGTGAACTTCGGTCGAGACACGCTGAAGTACCTGCACGAGATGGGCATGGGCAGCGACCCGGCCGGGTTCGAGGACGGCCCGAACCTGTTGGGACAGGCGTGGCCATTGTTCGCACAGTCCATGGCAATGGTTGTCGAGGGGATGGGGAAGACGGTCGAGAGATACACGACTGAGGTGGAGCTGGGGCACGCCACGCGCGACATTCCCTTCGAAGGGGGAGAGACCAGCGATATGCCGGGCTTCAAGGGCGTGATCAAGAAGGGCACGGTCGCTCGCCAGCACCACAAGTGGACGGCGTGGGTAGAGGGCAAGCCCCTCGTGATCTTTCATGAGATATACACGATGGACACCTTCGATGCTATTGAGCCGCAGGAGGATTGGCCTCAGCATTACCACTACCGCATAGTGATCGAGGGCGACTCGTCCACCGAGCTGATCCTGCAGGGGGCGCAGGACCCGGGTGGGGGCTACGCGCTGCCCGGCTACACCTGGACCGCGATGGGCCCGGCGAACGCCATTCCCGCGGTCTGCGACGCCCCGCCGGGGTTCATGTCCCATCGGGAACTCGGGCTGATGCCGCTGCGTGGCGTCATACGGCCCTGACCCGACGGGTCAGGGTTTCAAGCTTCGCAACGTCCTCTCGACGTAGTCTTCCAGCAGCGTGTGGCCAGTCGGCCAGTGGTTGGTGGTGATCAACAGCGCGTACAGACCCAGCAAGAAGAACACCGCACTGTTCATCGGATTGACCTCGGCATCCGTCTCGCCGCGTTCCTGGGCCTGCGCGATCTCCCGGGCGACCAAGACGATCAGCGGGTGATCCCTGCCGTCTTCGGTCTGCGGGCGGGTTTGGGAGAAGTGCAGCGCGAGAAAGTCATTGAACAGCCGATCGCCCAGGCGGCGTTCCAAGCCGACGACCAATCGGACCGCCTCGTTCAATGCCGCAGCGAGGTCGTGCTTCGACTTCAGGAATTGCGCGAACTGCTTGGCGATTCGGTCCTCTTCGCGGCGCTCCAGCTCCAGCAGCACATGCTCTTTGGTGGGGAAGTGGAAGAAGAAAGTCCCGTGGGCCACGCCGGCCGCGGCCACAATGGCCCCCACGTCGGCCTCGGCCATCCCGGCGCGGGCGAACTCGCCGATTGCGGCGCCCATCAATCGCTCCCGCGTCTGCAGGCGCTTAGCTTCTCGTGCCGACAGCCGGTCCGTCACAGCCATTGCTTCCCTCACGGTTGACCTGACTCATGCCAGGATTTCGAGGCTAACCCCGACCAGTATGCCGTGTGTCGACCAAAAACGCTTGCACAACGTGTCATTGTCGAGCGCCACCCGCCACGGCGGATATCTGCGTCCAAAGTTCGTTGACTTTAGTCAGCAATATTCATAGATTGAACGCGCACCACACCGCACATCGGAGGAGCCGGCATGGCGTTGGAGCAGTTCAGGCTGGACGGACAGGTCGCGATCGTCACCGGAGCCGGCAAGGGTGTGGGTGCGGGCATCGCCCGGGTGCTGGCGGAGGCGGGCGCCACCGTGGTCGGGACCGCGCGGACCGAGGCGGATATCGTTGGCACGATTGCGGGTATCGAGGCCGCCGGCGGCAAGGGGCTGGCGCTCGTCGCGGACGCGATGAGTCGTCCGGATTCAGAGCGGGTCGTCAGCACGGCCATGGAGCGCCTCGGTCGCATCGACATTCTGGTCAACAATGTCGGCGGGTCGACCTACGCGCGATTCCTCGATATCACCGACGAAGACTTCCGGCACACCTTCGACTGGTGTGTGACGTCGGCCTTCATCATGAGTCAGCTGGTGGCGCCCCACATGCTCAGCGCCGGACACGGTTCCATCATCAACATCTCGTCGGGCTCGGCACGTTTCGGCATCCGGGCGCTGACCGCCTATTGCGTTGCCAAGGGTGGTCTGGAAGCGCTCACCCGCGCCATGGCACAGGAACTCGCCCCGAAGATTCGCGTCAACGCCATCGCCCTGGGGTCCTTCGCCACCGACGGCCTGAAGGGCAGCCTGGATCTGATGCCCGGCTCACTGGAAAAGATGCAGGAGGCCACGCCGCTGCATCGGCTGGGCGACGTCGAGGATCTCGGGCGGCTCGCGGTGTACCTGGCCACCCGCGACTGCTATGCGACCAACGCGACGTTCCACGTCGACGGCGGCATCGACTCGAACAATTCGCCACTGCCGATACCCGATTACTGACCTGTGCGGCGATTGAACGCGTCATGATGGGTCATCACCCACCGCCGGAAGGACGAGGGTAGCCATGCGCAGGGTCATTCAATTCTCCACCGGCAACGTGGGTCGGCATTCGTTGCGAGCCATCATCGGCAGACCCGATCTCGAGCTGGTCGGCGTGCACGCCGCCAGCAGCCAGAAGGTCGGCCAGGATGCGGCGCAGCTGTGCGGACTGGACGAACCGACCGGCGTCATCGCCACGGACGACATCGACGCCCTGGTCGCCCTCGGCGCCGACTGCGTCGTTTACACATCCCAAGGGGAGACGCGGCCGATGGAAGCCATCGAACAGATGGCCAAGTTCCTGGCGGCCGGCACCAACGTCGTCGGTACGTCGATGGTCTGGCTGGTCACCCCGCGCCACGCCGACGACTGGTTGCGCGAGCCCCTGGAGCGTGCCTGCGCGGTTGGCAACGCCTCGCTTTACGTTAACGGCATCGATCCGGGCTTCTCCGGCGATACGCTGGTGCACTCCGCGGCCAGCCTGACCACCCGGATCGACTCGATCACCGTGCAGGAGATCTTCGACTATGGGAACTACGACGACGCCGAATTCACCGGCGCAGCAATGGGTTTCGGCTCGACGCCCGATAACGATTCGCCGATGATGTTTTTGCCCGGGGTGATCGTGTCGATGTGGGGAGGTCAGGTCCGCAGCCTGGCGGACAACCTCGACATCAAGCTCGATGACGTGCGCCAGCGCTGCGAACCCTGGTACACGCGAGAACGAATCGACTGCACGATGATGACGGTCGAACCGGGGCAGATGGCCGCGGTGCGGTTCGCCACGGAGGGGGTGCGCGACGGGCGGCCGGTCATCACGCTCGAGCACGTCACCAGGCTCACCCAGGCCGCGGCGCCCGACTGGGAGTTCCCGCCCGACGGCCACACCGGGGTTCATCGGGTTGTCGTGGACGGGGAGCCGCGGGTCGAAATCAACACCCACGTGTCCCACCCGCTATTCGATTCCACTGATGCCGGCTGCATCTCGACGGCCGGCCGGGCCGTCAACGCGATCGATTGGGTATGCCGGGCGCCCCAGGGGTTGATCGGGGTGGAGGATATTCCGCTGTCGGCAACGATGCGTGGCCTGATGTGGAACGAGCACTGACCTGACGACCTCGGCCCCCGGACGCGTTGCCGGCAAACGCATCCTGATCACCGGCGCCGCGCGCGGCATGGGACGCAGCCACGCCCTGCGGCTAGCGCAGGAGGGAGCCGACCTCATCCTGCTCGACATATGCCAATCTCTGCCCGAGATCGAATATCCTTTGGCGACGAAGGACGAGTTGGCCGAAACAGTCGAACTGGTAAGGGGTTTCGGTCGCCGCTGCGTGAGCCGCATCGTCGACGTCCGAAACGAGGCGCAACTGCGGTCTGCGGTCGACGACGGCGTCGGCGAGCTCGGCGGCCTCGACGGCGCGGTGGCCAATGCCGGCGTGCTCACGGTGGCGTCCTGGGACCAGACCACCGCCGACCAGTGGCGCACGGTGGTCGACGTCAATCTCATCGGGGTGTGGAACACCTGCGCGGCCGCGATACCCCACCTGCTCGACCAGGGCGGCGGCAGCCTGGTCAACGTCAGTTCCGCGGGCGCTATCAAGGGATTTCCACTGCAGACGCCCTACACGGCGGCCAAGCACGGCGTCGTCGGCCTGACGCTGGCGTTGGCCAACGAACTGGCGGCGCAGAACGTGCGCGTCAACACCGTGCTTCCCACCGGTGTTCCCACCGGGATGGTTCCACCGTCGTTCGGACCGCTCTTGGGCGAGCGACGGTCCGACCTGATCCCCATCTTCGTCAATGCGATGCCCACGCCGGCCGTCGAGCCCGTCGACGTCAGCAACGCGGTGGTGTTCCTTTTGTCGGATGAGTCCAGGTATGTGACGGGGCTGGAATTCAAGGTCGATGCGGGAGTGACCATCAACTGACGCCGCGCCGCTGCACAGCGTGTGCCCTTACCGATCCCGTCGCCAGCCCATAGGCTGGGCTGACAGATGAATAGTCGTCCGGCGGCCGGAGTTTGCGTGTTCTCGCTGCCCACGCGCGCGGTAAGGGATACAAATAGCTGAGTTCACCAAGGAGAGCCTCATGAATACGGTGCGGACGTCCGTGCTCGGGCTGACAGCTGCCGCCCTATTGGTCGGCGCGACGGTGGCCGGTTGCGGTGGCGGCAAAAGCTCGACGGGATCATCGGGTTCGGCCTCGTCGTCCGGCCCGGCCGCTTCGTCGAGCCCTTCGGCCGGCGCGGCCCCGGGCGCACCGGGAGCCCCGGTGGACTACAGCAACCTGCTGATCAAGCCCGGCGACGTGGGCCCCAACGCCACCGCCGACGGCCCGCCGAGCCAGAATCCCAGCGGCATCACCGGCGTGGGGCAGGTTTTCAAGAACCCCGACGGCAAGCGCACCATCATCGACACGATCGCGGTCTTCCCCGATGCGGCCACCGCCACCCAGACCGCGGCGAACATGCGCGACGTCGTCGGAAAGAAGGTCAACGGCCAGCAGCAGCCCATCGACGTCGGCACCAACGGGTTCATGGTGATCGGTCAGGGAACCGACCCGGCCAACCCGATGGAGATCTCCGAGGCGGTGTTCGTCGAGGGCAGGGCCATGGTCGACCTGGAGTCCGACTGTGTCGTCGGCAATCCCACGCCGGCCGATGTCATGCTCGATCTCGCCCAAAAGCAAGACGCCGCCGTCAAAGCGGGACTGCCGGCCGGCTGAGCCGCCGCTCGTTCACAGGGGCCAGCTGTCCGGCTGCAGCTCATAGCGCAGTGCGGCGGCCGGCGGCAGCGGCTGTCGTTCGTTGACTGATATCGCGTCGATGACGAGGGTGACATAGCGCCGCCAGCCGTCGCTGCCGGCATCCATGGTGGACAGCACGCTGAAGAGCATCGCGATCAGGCGAGGAAGGTCGTCGGCGACCAGGTCGGTGCGGATGCTGCCGGCTCGCTGGCCTGCGCGGGCGAGCTCGCCGAGCGCCGCGTTGAGCGACACCGAGATGTCGGAGGTTAGCGATCCGGCGCGGCGTGCGGCCGTCAGCAGGCTGTGTTCGCGCGCCCCCAGCGATATCGCCGCATCGATCAGCTGGGTGAGGCCGCGCAGCGGATCCTTCTCGAGGCGGGCGCTGTCGATCACCGGCGTGAGGTCCTCGGCGATGCTTTGATCCAGGGCGGCGCGTACCAGGTCCGCCTTTGCCGGAAATCTGCGGTACAGGGTTCGCTCACCGACGCCGGCGCGGCGCGCGACCGCTTCCACCGGGGCGTCGGGTCCCAATTCGCCGTAGACCTCGCGCGCCGCGCGCAGGATGCGCTCGACGTTGCGCGCCGCGTCGGCCCGCAACGGCCGGTCTTCAACCGCGGTCATCGTCACAGCGTAACTGACAGTTGACTGTCGGTAGCCGCCGCTTTAGGCTCGTACAACTGGCAGCCAACTGACACTTAGTGGAAAACTGGTTATGGCAATACCTTTGGAGACCGCCGAATCCCGGCCTGACGCAAGCCTTCCCGTGTTACCCGTCCCGCGGCCGTCGCACTGCCCGCTCGCGGCCCCGCCCGAGTTTGCGCAGTGGCGCGAACAGGCCGGGCTGCGACGGGCGATGTTCGGCGGCAACCCGGTCTGGGTGGTCAGCCGCTACCAGGACATCAGGGCGGCGTTGGTCGATCCGCGCTTGTCCGCGAAGACCATTCCGGACTCGATCCTGCCGACCGACGCCGACAACAACGTCGCCGTGATGTTCGCCCGGACCGACGATCCCGAGCATCATCGGTTGCGGCGCATGATGACAAGCAGCTTCACCTTCAGGCGTTGTGAATCAATGCGGCCGCACATTCAGGACATGGTCGACCACTATCTCGGCCAGATGATCGACAACGGTGCGCCGGCCGATCTGGTGCGTGAATTCGCCTTGCCCGTGCCGTCGATGGTGATCGCCCTGCTGCTCGGGGTGCCGCCCGAAGACTTGGCCATCTTCCAGCACAACACCACCAAGGGGCTTGACCAGAAGTCCACCGACGAGGAAAAGGGCCAGGCGTTCGGGGCGATGTATGCCTACATCGAGGAGCTGGTGGAACGCAAAGCGCGCGAACCCGGCGACGACTTGATCAGCCGACTGCTCACCGAATACGTGGCCACGGGCCAGCTCGACCACACCACCACGGCCATGAACAGCGTGATCATGATGCAGGCCGGCCACGAAACCACCGCCAACATGATCGCACTGGGAACCGTTGCGCTGCTGGAACATCCCGAGGTGTTCGAGCGACTCGGACAAACCGACGATCCGGCCGTCATCGCGAACGTCGTCGAAGAACTGATGCGCTATCTGTCCATCGTGCACAGCCAGGTCGACCGCGTCGCGACCGAAGATCTGGTGATCGGTGGCCAACCGATTCGCGCCGGGGAGTTCGTCCTCATGAGCCTGCTCGCCGGCAATTGGGACGCAGAATTCGTCGACCACCCCGAATCCTTCGACCCGGACCGAAACGCTCGCGGGCACTTGGGCTTCGGATATGGCGTGCATCAATGCATCGGAGCGAATTTGGCCCGCGTCGAGATGCAGGTCGCCTTCGCCACCCTGGCGCGGCGCCTGCCCGGGTTGCGACTGGCGGTGCCGCCGGAGCAGCTGAGGTTCAAAGACGCCAATATCTATGGCATGAAAGAACTTCCGGTGCGCTGGTGACGGTGTCTAACGGCGAGCTGCGCTTCGACGGCCAAGTGGCCGTGATCACCGGCGCCGCCGGCGGGCTGGGCAGGGAGTACGCCCAGCTTCTGGCCGCGCGCGGAGCCCGCGTCGTGGTCAACGACAAGGGCGGCTCGGTGACCGGGGACGGCGCGGACGACAAGGCGGCCGAGGCCGTCGCGGATGCCATTCGCGAGCAGGGTGGCGAGGCCGTCGCAGACAGCCACAGCGTGACGAGTCCGCAAGGCGCACAAGCGATCATCGACACCGCCCTGCGGGTCTGGGGGCGCCTGGACATCGTGATCAACAATGCGGGCATCGTCGGCGACGCGCCGTTCGAGGACATGACCGCCGATCGGCTCGACCCCCTGGTGGATGTCCACCTCAAGGGGGCGTTCTACGTGACGAGGCCAGCGTGGCAGGTGATGCGCGAACAGCGCTACGGCCGGGTGCTCAACACCTGCTCGGCCGCGGGAATCCTTGGCGCCGAACGGATGAGCAACTACGGCGCGGCCAAGGCGGGTTTGCTGGGCTTGACGCGTGTGCTGGCCGCCGAAGGAGCCGCATACGGCATCAAGGTCAATGCCATCGCTCCCATCGCGTACACCCGGATGCTGACGCATTCGCTCGACGAGGCGACCGGCCGGCAAACCGTCGAACACGATGCGGCATCGCAGGCGGTATTGGATGACCTTGTGGGCCAATACCTTCAGAAACTGGACCCCGCGCGGGTCGCTCCGGTGGCCGCCTTCCTTTCCCACCGGGATTGCCCGGTGTCCGGTGAAATCTACACGGTGGGCGCGGGACACGTCGCGCGGTTCTTCATCGGCAGGACACGGGGTTGCTACCGACCCGGGCTGTCGATCGAGGACGTCCGCGACCACCTGGACGAGATTCGCGACGAAGCCGGCTACACCGTGCCGGGCGGGCCCGGTGACGAAATGAGCGAGCTTTTCGCGACCATCATCGGCAGCCTCAGCAGCTGAAGGCCGCGCCGACACCGTCCGGCGGCGGGGCCGATTTCAGGCAGCCGTACGGCACGATGCCGGCGGGGCTGAACTTGGCCGCCGACTGGTGCGCATAGTTCACGCAGTACAGGCCGGTCTGCTCGGCGCGGCACCGGTAGTCACCGAACGACAGCGAATCCCCGTTCGCCAGTTCCGGCCCGTTGCCGTTCAGGAATGGGCCGGGATCGGCACGGGCGGATCCGACCTGCAGGTTCACCCCGTCGAAGCTGATCCAACCGCCTTGCCACTGGCCATAGGCCGTCGCGGGAGCCGGCGGTGGATTGGTCAGATTCACCAGGCAGGCCAGTGCGCCGCCGGTGTGCTTGGCATCCGTCATGCAGGAGACCTTGCCGGCCACCGCGGCCAGCGCGATGTCGTCGCCCAGGGGCGTGGTGGCCCCGTCGCGGCTGGCGGTGTGAAAGCGGCCGGGATCGGCGGGATGGCCGGCCTCTATCCAGGCGATGACGTCGGAGATCGCGGTGCCGGCGCCGGGCGCCCCGGTGGGTCCGGGCGCTTTGCTTCCCGGTGCGCCGGCGCCGGTGGATGTCTGGGCGGTGCTCGGGGTCGGCGCTGATTGGCCGCCCGTGGTGTGGGAGCACCCGGCGACCAGTAGTGCCGCGGCGATCATCGCAGCTTTCCGCATTCAGTCAGGCTAACCGCCGCGCCGGGCAATTAAGGCGCTGCGCGCGCGTTACGGCCGTCATGTCGGTTACCGTCGGGTTATGCATGACCGGACTGTCCGCGCACGCACGGCCATCGGCACCGTCGAAGGCTTCACCCGCGACGGGGTCAATCGGTGGCGGTCGATCCCGTATGCCCGCCCACCGGTGGGCAGCCTGCGCTTCCGGGCGCCGCAGCCGGCCCAGCCGTGGTCTGGTGTTCGGCACTGCCACGGCTTCGGCAATTGCGCGCCCCAGCAGCGCCGTTACACCCTGCTCGGCATGTCGGGTCTGGGCGGCCGCTATCAGCCGATGAGCGAGGACTGCCTCACCCTCAACGTCGTGGCGCCCGAGGGTGACGCCGAGGGGCCGCTGCCCGTCATGGTGTTCATCCACGGCGGCGGCTACTTCCTGGGCAGCTCGGCGACACCGCTGTACGACGGCGCGGCCCTGGCCCGCCGGGGATGCGTCTACGTGTCGGTGAACTACCGCCTGGGCGCGCTGGGGTGCGTGGACTTTTCGTCGTTGTCGACGCCCGAGATCACCATCGACAGCAACCTGTATCTGCGCGATCTGGTGCTGGCGCTGCAGTGGGTTCGTGACAACATCGCGGGATTCGGCGGTGATCCCGACAATGTCACCATCTTCGGCGAGAGCGCGGGCGCGTGCATCACCGCATCGCTGCTGGCGGTGCCCGCCGCCGAAGGCCTGTTCGCCCGGGCGATCTCGGAGAGCCCGGCGTCGGGTCTGGTGCGGTCGAAAGAGGTCGCCGCGGAGTTCGCGAACCGCTTCGCCAACCTGCTGGGGGTGCGCAAGCAGGATGCCGCCAACGCGCTGATGCAGGCGTCCGCCGCGCAGCTGGTGGAAACCCAACACCGGTTGATCGACGAAGGCATGCAGAACAGGCTGGGCGCCTTCCCAATTGGCCCGGTCTTCGGTGACGACATGCTGCCATTGGATCCGGTCGAGGCGATGCGGCGCGGTGAGGCCCACCGGGTACCGCTGATCGTGGGCACGAATGCCGAAGAGGGCCGGTTGTTCACCCGCTTCCTGGCGATGTTGCCGACCAACGAGACGATGGTCGAAGAGCTGCTGGCCGAGGCGGAACCCGCTATCCGCGAACGCATTACCGCCGCATATCCCAATTATCCCGAGCGGGCGGCCTGCATCCAGCTCGGTGGTGACTTCGCCTTCGCCTCGGCGGCCTGGCAGATCGCGGAGGCCCACGGCGCGCACGCGCCGACCTACCTCTACCGGTACGACTACGCGCCGCGCACGCTGCGCTGGTCGGGCTTCGGGGCCACCCACGCCACCGAGTTGCTCGCCGTTTTCGACGTGTACCGCACCAGATTCGGCGCGTTGCTGACCGCGGCGGCGGACCGGCGGGCCGCGTTGCGGGTCAGCAATCAAGTGCAACGGCGCTGGCGCGCCTTCAGCCGGACCGGCGTGCCGGGGGAGGACTGGCCCCTCTATACCGCCGAGGATCGTGCCGTGATGGTCTTCGACCGCAAGTCCCGCGTCGAGTTCGATCCACACCCGCATCGCCGAATGGCCTGGGACGGCTTCTCACTGGCGCGTTGACCTGGCACGCTAACCCTCATGCATGCCGAGACCGAGCAAGTCATCGAACGACCCAGTGACCTCTCCGCCACCTGGCTGGCCGCGGTCATCGGCACCGGACCCATCGCCGACTTCGCGGTGGAGCGCATCGGCACCGGCCAGATGAGCGAGTGCTACCGGGTCCGGCTCAGCTATGCCGAGGCCGGGGGCGGGCCCGAGTCGGTGGTGCTGAAGGTCGCGGCCACCGATCCGGTGAGCCGCCAAACCGGGCTGGCGCTGGGGCTTTACGAGCGGGAGGTGCGTTTCTACGGCGACATCGCGCCGCGTCTGGGCGGGCCCATCGCGCCCTGCTACCACGCGGCGGTCGACACCTCCACGGGTGTTTTCGATCTGCTGCTGGGTGACGCGGGGCCGGCCGTCGTCGGTGACGAAATCGCCGGAGCCACAGTCGAACAGGTTCGCCTCGGCGCCGTCGAGCTGGGACGCCTGCACGGCCCGCTGCTCGGCGACGTTTCGCTGGCCGAGGCGCCGTGGCTCAACCGCGACGCGCCGCTGAACCAGGCCATGATCACCCCGCTGTACGCGGGTTTCGTCGACCGCTACGGCGACCAGATCGCACCGGAGCACCGCGTGGTGTGCGAACGCCTGGTCGCCGCGTTCGACGGCTACCTTGCCCAGGAAGCCAAGGCGTCCGAGCGGGGCCGCGTGCAGGGCCTGGTGCATGGCGACTATCGCCTGGACAACATGCTGTTCGGTACCGAGGGCGCCGATCGCGCGCTGACGGTGGTCGATTGGCAAACCGTGTCGTGGGGTCCGGCGCTGACCGATCTGGCCTACTTCCTCGGTTGCGCGTTGTCCACCGAGGATCGCCGGCAGCACTACGACGCGCTGCTGCGCGCCTATCACGAGGCGCTGGGACCTGCGGCACCACTGACTCTGGTCGACGTCGCCGACGGTGTGCGCAGGCAGAGCTTTTTCGGGGTGATGATGGCGATCGTTTCCTCGATGCTGGTCGAGCGCACCGACCGCGGCGATCAGATGTTCATGACGATGCTGCGGCGGCACTGCGACCACGTCCTGGACACGGACGCGCTGTCGACGCTGCCCGTCGCGGCGCCCCCCGAGCCGTTGCAGCCGGCCGTCGAGGACGAACTGGCCCACGAGCCCACTGCCGAACCGCTGTGGAGTGAGAGTTGGTACGCCGACTTCGCCGACGCGGCACAGGGATTGGGTGGCTGGTTCCGGCTCGGGCGGGTGGCCAACGAACAGACCGCGTGGGTGCACGTGTTGCTGTGCGGGCCCGACATGCCGACCGTCGCCGTCGACACGCAAGTGCCGCTGCCGTCGGATCCGTGGTCGGTGCGGACCGACGACTTAGAGCTCGGGCATTCCGCCGACGCGCCCCTGCAAAGCTATCGCGTCGACGTGCGGGCGCGGGCCCGGTCCTACTCCGATCCGTCGGCGTTGCTGCGCGGCGAGCCCGGCGAACCCGTCGAGATGAGCGTGAACCTGGTGTGGGCCACCGACGGCACCCCGTACAAGTACGCCGTGACGACGCGTTATGAGATCCCGTGCACCGTCTCGGGCAGCGTCAGCGTCGGTGACACCAGCTACCGTGTGAAGTCCGTTGCGGGCCAACGGGATCACTCGTGGGGTGTGCGCGATTGGTGGGGCATGGATTGGATCTGGAGCGCGCTGCACCTGGACGACGGCACCCATTTGCACGGCGTGAACATCCGGATCCCCGGGGCGCCCGCGTTCAGCATCGGCTATGCGCAGGGCGCCGACGGCAAGGTGACCGAGTTGCAGACCGTCGACTCGCGAGAGTCCTTCGCCGACAACGGGTTACCGCTTGAGGCGACGCTGGCGTTGGAGCCGGCGCAGATCACCGCGAACGCGCGCGTGCGCGGCCAGGCGCCGGTCCGGCTCATGGCACGCGACGGGCGGGTCAGCCAGTTCCCCCGCGTGTGGGCCACGATCAGCACGGCCGACGGGCGCAGCGGTGTCGGTTGGCTGGAATGGAACCGCAACCTCGGCGAACAGACTTAGGTGAGCGGATCGGCCCCCGTTGTCGTGATGGGCGTCTCGGGATCGGGCAAATCGACGGTGGGGGCGGCGCTCGCGCGGCGCCTGCGGGTCCCGTTCGTCGACGCCGACACCCTGCACCCGCCCGCCAACATCGCCAAGATGGCCGCCGGTGAACCGCTCGACGACGACGACCGCTATCCCTGGCTGGAGCAGGTCGGCGAATGGTTGGCCGCCCATCGCGAGGGCGCGGTCGTGAGTTGTTCGGCGCTGAAAAGGGCCTACCGCGACCAGTTGCGCGCCCACTGTCCGGGCGTGCGGTTCCTGCACTTGTCGGGCTCGGCGGAGCTGATCGGAGCCCGGCTGGCAACGCGGACCGATCACTTCATGCCTGCCGCGCTGCTGCGCTCGCAACTGGACGCCCTGGAGCCGCTCGGTCCCGATGAGGTCGGCATGACCGTCGACGTCGGGCCCGACGTCGACGCGATCGTGGACACCGTCGTGCGGGCCCGCCCATAGCCGCGGCCGCACGGCGCGGTGTAGCATTGTGCTACACGTCGTAACGTAGTGCTGCATGGGAGGAAGCCGTGGCTGAGGCCGTCGATCGTGTCACCCGCGTCGCGTCCGACCTGATGGACAGCGCGGCGGCTGAGGGCGCCCGGCAGAGTCGCTCGGCCAAGCAGCAACTCGACCACTGGGCACGGGTGGGGCGGGCGGTATCCAGTCAGCACACCGCCTCGCGGCGGCGGGTGGAAGCCGCGCTCGCCGGCCAGCTGCCGACCGGCGAACTCACCGTCGAGGAGGGCGTGGTATTCAACGCCGAGATCTCCGCGGCCATCGAGGAAAGCCTGGCGCGCACCAACTATGGGGCCACGCTGGCCGGGCAGGGGGTCACCACCGTGGCCCTCAACGACGACGGCGAAATCGTCGAGCATCGCCCCGACGGCGCCGCCGTGGTGCTCGGAGGCACCCGCTGATCCGGCACTCATCAGCGTTTCGGCGGTCCGATGGACCGACTTGACCTGGCGGTCGGGCCGAACGGTGCCGGTAAGTCGACCTTCATCGCGCTCACCCTGGCGCCGCTGCTGCCGGGCAGTCTCGTGGTCAATGCCGACGAAATCGCACGGCAGCGGTGGCCGGAGGATCCGGCATCGCACTCCTACGACGCCGCGCGCATCGCCGCCGACACCCGCGCCAAGCTGATCGAGCTGGGCCGGTCGTTCGTCGCCGAGACCGTGTTCTCCCACCCCTCCAAACTCGACCTCGTCAAGGCGGCCCGCAGCGCGGGCTTCACCGTCGTCCTGCACGTCCTGATCATCCCGGAAGACCTTGCGGTCCAACGTGTTCGATACCGGGTGCAAGCCGGCGGCCATGACGTTCCGGAAGCCAAGATCCGGCAGCGCCATCGCCGGTTGTGGGTGCCGGTCGCCGAGGCGATCGCCTTGTCCGACCTCGCGACGGTCTACGACAACAGCCGCCTGCGCGGCCCGCGCATCGTCGCGCGACTCAGCGGCGGCCTGACCGTCGGCGCACCCGACTGGCCCACCTGGGCACCGGAAATCCTGCGGGCTCGCTGGACCCACTGACTCGCGGCGTTACGCGGACAGCGGCTCGCCCGGTCACCAGGGCAGCTTGCGGCGGCCGGTGTCGACCTGACCGCCGACCCGCTCGCGGGCTGTGTCGGCCAAGTCGGCGCCGCGCTGCCGCGCGGTTTCGGCGAACTCCTCGCCGCGCGCCCGCGCCGTGCTGGCCAGCTTCTCGCTGCGCTTGCGTGCCTTCTTGGCCAGCTTCTCGCTGCGCTTGCGTGCCCTCTTGGCCAGCGGCGCGGCCCGATCGGCCGCCTCGTCGGCGAGTTCCTCGCTGCGCTTGCGTGCCTTCTCCGCCAGGTACGCGGCGCGGTCGGCGGCCTCGTCGGCCCATTCCTCGCCGCGCTTGCGGGCCTTCTTGGCCAGCGGTTTACTGCGCTCGGCCGCGGTGCTGGCCAATTCCCGGCCGCGTTCGAGCGCGGCTTCGGCGTAGGGCGCGCCGCGCTCGGCCGCGGTGCTGGCCAATTCGCGGCCGCGTTCGAGTGCCGCTTCGGCGTAGGGCGCGCCGCGCTCGGCTGCCGTGCTGGCCAGCTCGCGGCCCCGTTCGGCACCGATCTGCAGGCCGTGCGCAATGCGATCACCCAGCTCGGAGAAATCGGCATCGAAGCCAGAATCGTCCGATCCGGGCCACGCCGAGGACACCCGCTCGGAGAGCCGTTCCGCCGCCCGACGGCCACGCCACCCGAGTGAGGGCTTGCCGGCGGTGTCGGCCGACGCGATCAACAATCCGCCCAGCAGGCTGAGGTCGGTGAGGAATTGCTGGCGTTTCTGGGCTTTGGCCACCGGGTCGCTTTCGTTCCAGAACGAGTGTGTCCCAAGGTTGGCCGGTAACACCGTCACCGCGAGAGCGGCCGATGCGATCCGGGGGAGTTTGCCGGTGGCGAGCAGCAGGCCGCCGCCGATCTGAACGGCAGCGGTGATCTGCGCGACCGTCTCGGGGTCGCTGGGGATGCTGCTACTCACCGATTCCGGCAATGCCTGCAGCCCGTCCACCGTCGGCGCCGCGGCCTCCGCCGCGGATTTGGGGTTCAGCAGTGAATTGACTCCTTGCCCGATGAATGCCACTGATAACAGGGGTCGCGCGATTCTCCTGAGCACCATGGCCCGTGTATTACCCGGCTGCTTGTCGAGCAAACCGCCACCCCGATAACCCCAGCTAGAGCCGCGTAGCGTCGCACACCGATAGGGTGGAGCGCGTGCGAGCGTTGATCGTCGTCGACGTGCAAAACGACTTCTGCGAGGGCGGCTCGGTGCCCACCGCCGACGGCGCCGCCGTGGCGTCCGCGATCAACGCCTATCTGTCCGGTGAGCCGGGCTACCGGTACGTCGTCGCGACGCAGGATTTCCACATCGACCCGGGTGACCATTTTTCCGACCACCCGGATTTTTCATCGTCCTGGCCGGTGCACTGCGTCGCCGGAAGCGCCGGCGCGAATCTTCGCTCGGAGCTGGACATCCGGCGCGTCGACGCCGTCTTCCGCAAGGGCGCGTACGCCGCGGCGTACAGCGGTTTCGAGGGCGTCGACGACGACGGCACCCCGCTACTGCAGTGGCTGCGCCGGCGGGGGGTCGACGAGGTCGACGTGGTCGGCATCGCCACCGACTTCTGCGTCCGGCGGACCGCCGAGGACGCCGCGGCGGCGGGCCTGACCACCAGGGTGCTGGTCGACCTGACCGCGGCCGTCGATTCGGCGGCCGAAGCGCTGGCCGAAATGCGGTCCGCCGGCATCGAGTTGGTTGGGGAACCGTAATGGTGGTGCCACTGGATCGACAGAAGCTGCTCGCCGCCGTGGAGCGCTCGCCGCAGGCGGCCGCCGCGCACGACCGCACCGGGTGGGTGGGGCTGTTCACCGGTGACGGCCGCGTCGAGGATCCGGTCGGCTCCCGACCGCACGTGGGGCACGAGCAAATCGGGCGCTTCTATGACACCTTCATCGGCCCCCGTGACATCAAGTTCCATCGCGACCTCGACCTCGTGGTCGGCACGACGGTGCTGCGTGACCTCGAGCTCGAGGTGACGATGGGTTCGGCCGTGACGATGTTCATTCCGGCGTTTCTGCGTTATGACCTCCGAGAAGCCAACGGTGAGTGGAAGATTGGCCATCTGCGGGCCTATTGGGAGCTGCCCGCCATGATGCTGCAGTTCCTGCGCACCGGCCCTGGCGCCCTGCGGCCCGCGCTGAACCTGTCCACGGCGCTGGTGCGCAACCAAGGCTGGGGCGGGGCCGCCGGCTTCATGACCGGATTCCGCCGAGTCGGGGCACGCCACCAGCGGCTGGTGACGACGTTCCTGGAGGCCGCGGGGCGCAACGACACGTCCGCCGCCGCGCGGATGCTGTCCTCAGATGCCGCAATAACTTTGGGTGATCGCGACCCGCTCGACCTGGCCGAGCTGGCCGAGCAGCTGGACGGTGTCGGCACAACCAGGACGAGCAGCGCGGGCCGAACCGTCGCGGTCTCACTCAACTCGGGTCACGGGCGCGCCATTGTGTTCGCCGATGTGGCTTGGCGTGGCGCCGCGATCAGCCGGATCCGCTACTTTCCCGCCTGACCTCGTCAGGCCTGTGTCTCAGCGGAGCACCATCAGCACCAGCGATGCCCCGGCCAGGCACAGGTACGCACCGGGAAACGCGATGTTGTACAAAACGTGGGCCCTCAGATGCGTCGCCACGGCGCCGACGAAAAACAGCACCAGGCCCGCGGCGGCCGCGATACCCAATTCGCGCAGGCCCAGCAGTCCGAGGACGATCCCGGCGGCCCCGGCCAGCTTCAGCGCGCCAAGCGCCGGCAACCATGACCGCGGCACCCCGACCTCGGCAGAATTCGCCAGAACGAATCGCGCCGGAACGAAGTCGGCGAAGGCGATCGCCGCGGTGATGACGGCGGTGGTCAGCGTGACGGCGACAAGTGCGGTGTTCATCTCCGATCAATCCCTTGTCGCGCAGCGATTTCCGCAGCGGCGGGTCGAATGCGGGCAGTGCGCACCGTGGCGCACAATCGGTAGGGTCATGGTGCTTGTCTCCTTCGCCAGTGGAAGTCCGTCGGACGCGGTCAACTTCTTGACGGCTTTCGCGCGGAAAAGGTGACCCATGGGCGCAACAAAGGATTTGGCGGATCTGGCGCGGCGTTTCGACGCCGATCGGCCTCACCTGAGGTCGGTCGCGTTCCAGCTGCTGGGTTCGGTGCCCGACGCCGACGACGCGGTGCAGTCGGCGTGGCTCAAGGCCAGCCGCGCGGACTTCGGCGGTATCGACAACCTCACCGGATGGTTCACGACGATCACCGCGCGCGAGGCGTTCGACCAACTTCGGCTGCGTAAGCGCCGCGCCGAGCAACCGCTGGCCGAAACCGACGAATTGGACCGGCTGGTGCTGGCGGCGTCGGCGCCGGCCGACGAGGACGCGCTGCTCGCGGAGTCGGTGAGCGGCGCGCTGCTCGTCGTGCTCGACCGGCTTTCCCCGGCGCAGCGGGTGGCGTTCGTGCTGCACGACGTCTTCGCCATGCCTTTCGAGCAGATCGCCGCGGTGATGAATCGCTCGCCGGACGCCACGAAGAAGCTGGCCAGCAGGGCCCGCGGGCGACTGCACGCTGATCCGGCCGATCGCCCCCGCCGCACGGGCGACCACCTGAAGGTGGTCGAGGCGTTTCTGGCGGCCTCGCGCGGTGGTGACATCGCCGGCCTGCTCGAGCTGCTGGCTCCAGACGTGGTGCGCACGGTCGATCCGGCCCTGGTCCCGGCCGACGTGCCCACTACGGTCCGCGGTGCCGACGAGGTCGCCGGGGAGACTCGGCGGTTCGCTGCGCGGGCGCGCGCCGGTGCTGTCATGCTCATCGACGGGGCGCCGGGCATCGTGTTAGCCGCTCGCGGTCGCGCTCAGGTCCTGCTGGTGATCGGCATCGGCGCCGACGGTCGCATCCATACGATCGACATCACCGGCGATGCCGAGCGAATCCGCCGGGCGACGCTGACGCTGCCCCGGTGGCCGGTCCAGGAACCTCACAACCACATCGGGTACCAAGGACGTCAGACACAGTCGGCCGCAAAGGCGGCCGCGGGGCAAGACCGGGAGGGCCATGCTCGATAAGCCGTTCGGACGGCGTGAGCTGCTCCGGGGCGCCGGCGCGCTTTCCGCGGCGGCGCTGGCGCCGTGGTCGGCGGGGTGTGCTCCGGAGGACGACGCGCTCACCTTCTTCTTCGCGGCCAACCCGGACGAGCGTGACGCCAGGATGCGCATCGTCGACGAGTTCGCGCGCCGCCACCCCGATATCAAGGTGCGGCCCGTGCTGTCCGGACCCGGTGTCATGCAACAGCTTTCGACATTCTGTGTCGGCGGCAAATGCCCCGATGTGCTGATGACCTGGGAACTGTCTTACGCCGAACTCGCCGACCGCGGTGTGCTACTGGACATGAACACGCTGCTGGCGCGCGACAAACCCTTTGCCGACCAGCTCAAGGCGGACAGCATCCCGGAGTTGTACGAAACCTTCACATTCAACGGAAAACAGTACGCACTTCCCGAACAGTGGTCGGGCAACTACCTGTTCTACAACAAACGGCTCTTCGCCGAAGCCGGCGTGCCGGAGCCCCCCAAGACGTGGGAACAGCCCTGGGATTTCACCGAATTCCTGGACACCACGCGCGCCCTGACCAAGCGCGATGCATCCGGCCGGGCCGCGCAGTACGGCTTCGTCAACACCTGGGGTGCCTACCACTCGGCCGGGCTGTTCGCGATGAACAACGGTGTGGCGTGGTCAGACCCGCGGTCGAATCCGACCCACTTCAACTTCGACAATGCGGCGTTTCACGAAGCTGTGCAGTTCTACGCCGATCTGGCCAACAAATACCGGGTGGCGCCCAACGCATCGGAGACGCAGTCGATGTCGACGCCCAACTTGTTCGCCGTGGGCCGGGCGGCGATCGCGCTCGGTGGCCACTGGCGCTACCAGACCTACATCCGCGCCGAGGGCCTGGATTTCGACGTCGCCCCGTTGCCGGTCGGCCCGGCGCTGGGAAAGGGGCATGCCGCATGTTCAGATATCGGCGCCACCGGATTGGCCATCTCGGCCAGCAGCCCGCGCAAGGAGCAGGCATGGGAGTTCGTGAAGTTCGCGACGGGGCCCGTTGGCCAGGCGCTGATCGGTGAATCCTGTCTGTTTGTTCCCGTGCTGCGCTCAGCGCTGCGATCGCAGGGATTCGCCAAGGCCCATCGACGGTTGGGCAATCTGAGTGTGCTCACCGAAGGCCCGGCTTTTTCGCAGGGGCTGCCCATCACGCCGGCTTGGGAGAAGGTCAATGCCTTGATGGACCGCAACTTTGGTCCAGTGCTGCGAGGCCGCCAGCCGGCGACGTCATTGAGCGGATTGTCCCGCTCCGTCGACGAGGTGTTGCGCAGCCCATGACCGCGATGGACGCGACCGGCGCGGCCGCCCCGGCGGGCAAGGCGAGGCCGAAGCCACCGCAGAACCCGAGCCCGTGGCGCCGACACGCATGGGCGGGCCGGTTGTTCGTCGCACCCAACATGGTGGCGGTCGCGGTGTTCATGCTGTTCCCGCTGGGTTTCTCGCTCTACATGAGCTTCCAGCGATGGGACGTGTTCACCCCGCCACAATTCGTGGGTCTGAAGAACTTCGGCGACTTATTCACCGCGGATCCGCTCTTCTTGATCGCGATCCGCAACACCGTGATCTTCACCGTCGGAACGGTCGTGCCGACGGTCCTGATCAGCCTGGCCGTCGCCGGGGTGCTGAACCGGAAGGTCAGGGGCATCGGCGTCTTCCGGACGATCGTCTTTCTGCCGTTGGCGATCTCATCGGTCGTGATGGCGGTGGTGTGGCAGTTCGTGTTCAACACCGACAACGGCTTGCTCAACATCATGCTCGGCTGGATCGGACTCGGGCCGGTCCCATGGTTGGTCGAGCCGCGCTGGGCGATGGCCTCACTGTGCATCGTCAGCGTCTGGCGCAGCGTGCCCTTCGCCGCCGTCGTGCTGCTGGCCGCGATGCAAGGCGTTCCGGGTACGGTCTATGAGGCGGCCAAGATCGACGGTGCCAGTGAGATAAGGCAATTCGTCTCCATCACCGTGCCGTTGATCCGGGGGTCGATATCGTTTGTCGTCATCATCTCGGTCATCCACGCATTCCAGGCGTTCGACATGGTCTACGTGCTCACCGGCCCCACTGGCGGGCCGGAATCGGCGACCTACGTCCTGGGCATCATGCTGTTCCAGCACGCGTTCTCGTTCCTCGAATTCGGATACGCCTCCGCGCTGGCGTGGGTGATGTTCGCGGTCTTACTGGTGCTGACCGTCGTGCAGTTGCGAGTCAGCCATCGACGATCTTTGGAGAATTCGCGTGGGCTTAAGTGAGGGTGTCCTCAAGCGCACCGTCTTGCGCGGCGCCGTCGTCTATGGCGCGCTGCTCGCCGTCGCCTGGTGCGCCCTGTTTCCGATCGCGTGGGCGGTGTCGGGTTCGCTGAAAACCGAAGGCGAGGTCAGCGAACCCACGCTGTTGCCCGCACACCCGCGGTGGTCGAACTACACCGAGGTGTTCGCGCTGATGCCGTTCGGGCGAATGTTTTTCAACACCGTGCTGTACGCGGGCTGCGTCACCGCCGGCCATGTTTTCTTCTGCTCGCTGGCCGGATATGCCTTCGCGCGACTGGATTTCCGTGGCCGCGACGCGCTGTTCGTCGTGTATCTCGGCACCTTGATGGTGCCCCTGACGGTCACGGTGATCCCGCAATTCCTGGTGATGCGAACCCTGGGCTGGGTCGACACCCCATGGGCGATGATCGTGCCGGGGTTCTTCGGCAGCGCATTCGGTACGTACCTGATGCGGCAGTTCTTCCGCACCCTGCCCACCGATCTCGAGGAGGCCGCGATACTCGACGGTTGTTCACCGTGGCAGGTGTATTGGCGAATCCTGCTGCCCCACGCGAGGCCGGCCGTGATGGTGCTCGCGCTGCTCACCTGGGTCAATGTCTGGAATGATTTCTTGTGGCCGCTGCTGATGATCCAGCGCAACAGCCTGGCCACCCTGACACTGGGCCTGGTCCGGATGAAGGGCGAATATGTTGCCCGATGGCCGGTTTTGATGGCAACCTCGATGCTCATCATGCTGCCTCTGGTCATCATCTACGCGATCGCGCAACGCTCGTTCGTCCGCGGGATCGCCGTCACCGGGATGGGCGGTTGACCATGGCCTCGGTGACTTTCGAGCAGGCAACCCGTCGCTACCCCGGAGCGGATCGCCCCGCCCTGGACAACCTGGACTTAACTGTCGCCGACGGCGAGTTCGTCGTTCTGGTGGGGCCGTCGGGATGCGGCAAGACCACCTCGCTGCGGATGGTGGCCGGCCTGGAAGCCGTCGACTCCGGCCACATCCGGATCGGCGACCGCGACGTCACCAACGTCGATCCCAAGGATCGCGACGTTGCGATGGTCTTTCAGAACTATGCGCTCTACCCGCACATGACGGTGGCCCAGAACATGGGATTCGCCATGAAGATCGCCAGGACGCCGAAGGCCCAGATCCGCGAGCGGGTGCTGGACGCGGCGAAACTGCTTGACCTGCAACCCTATCTCGACCGAAAGCCGAAAGACCTGTCCGGCGGACAACGCCAACGCGTGGCGATGGGGCGGGCGATCGTGCGCCGGCCGCACGTGTTCCTGATGGACGAGCCGCTGTCGAACCTCGACGCCAAACTAAGGGTGCAGACCCGTAACCAGATCGCCGCGCTGCAACGGCGGCTGGGCACCACCACCGTCTACGTCACCCACGACCAGGTCGAGGCCATGACGATGGGCGACCGCGTCGCCGTCCTGCGCGACGGCGTGCTGCAGCAGTTCGCACCGCCTCGCGAGCTCTACCGAAACCCGGACAACGTCTTCGTGGCGGGTTTCATCGGATCCCCGGCGATGAACCTGTTTACCCTCCCTGTCGTGGATTCGGCTGTGTCGCTGGGTGATTGGCCGATAGCATTGCCCCGCGAGGTCACCGGCGGTGCAGGTGAGGTAGTCGTGGGGGTCCGTCCCGAACATTTCGAGCTGGGTGGTCTCGGCGTCGAGATGGAGGTGGACGTGGTGGAGGAGCTTGGGGCGGACGCCTACCTGTATGGGCGAATCACCGGTTCGGGCAAGGTGATCGACGCGCCCATCGTCGCGCGGGCCGACGGGCGAAACCCTCCGCAGAAGGGCAGCCGGGTGCGCCTGCACCCGGTACCCGGGCACCTGCACTTCTTCGGCGTCGATGGCCGCCGAATTTGCTGAACGATCCGGACAGGGGGCTGCGGTGACCACAAACCGTGCCGACTTGGTGTGCGAGGGCGGTGGCGTCCGGGGTATCGGACTGGTCGGCGCGGTGGACGCGCTCGCCCAGGCCGGCTACCGATTCCCGCGCGTCGCGGGAAGCAGCGCCGGTGCGATCGTCGCCTCGCTGGTCGCCGCCCTGCAGGTGGCCGGCGAGCCGTTGAGCCGGCTGGCCGAGGTGATGCGCACCATCGACTACCGGAAGTTCCTCGACCGCAACTGGATCGGGCGGATACCGCTGATCGGCGGGGGACTGTCGTTGTTGACCTCCGACGGTGTCTATCGCGGGGCATATCTCGAACAGTTGCTCGCCAGCCTGCTCCGCGATCTGGGCGTGCGGACGTTCGGCGATCTGCGCACGGGCGAAGAGCCCACCCAGTTCGCCTGGTCGCTCGTCGTCACCGCCAGCGACCTGTCGCGGCGCCGCCTGGTTCGAATCCCTTGGGACCTCGGCTCCTATGGCATCGACCCCGACGCCTTCCCGGTGGCGCGCGCGGTGCACGCGTCGTCGGCCATTCCCTATGTGTTCGAGCCCGTTCGGGTCGGCGGCGCGACGTGGGTGGACGGTGGGTTGTTGTCGGACTTTCCGGTCGAGCTGTTCGACCGGCCCGATGCACAACCGCGATGGCCCACGTTCGGGATTCGGTTGTCGGCGCGTCCCGGCATCCCGCCCACCCATCCCGTGCATGGCCCGGTGTCGTTGGGACTTGCGGCGATAGAGACCCTGGTGAGCAATCAAGACAACGCCTACATCGATGACCCGTGCACCGTGCGGCGCACCATCTTTGTGCCCGCCGACGAGGTCAGCCCGATCGACTTCAACATCACCACCGCGCAACGTGAAGCGCTCTATGCCCGAGGATTGCAAGCGGGCCAACAGTTTCTGCAAACCTGGAACTACGCCGACTATTTGAAGGCCTGCGGCGCCCCGGTGCACAAATCACCGTGACGGCGTCGACCGTTCGTGCCGCTTATCCGCGCGGGCAGCGGAGCGCATGAACGCGACGCTGCACCCGCGAGACGTCGTCGAGGGAGGGCAGCTGGTTGGTGATCCGGGTGACCTCCACACCGATATCGATGGAACTGATCGGCCAGAGGCGACGCGCGATGAGATCCCTTGCGATGACGGTGATGTCGTCGTCGCAGAGCCGGCGGCGCGTCAACGCCACCAGCGGCACGTACCCGGTGACCGGCATGCCGGAGGGGTAGCCGGCGCGCACGAAAGCCACAATGCTTGTCACCCAGTGCGACAGGTCCATGCGTCCACCTCGCTAACCGCCGCGGCTTGCGTAAGCGGCAGTGCTTGCCATAGCTAGCAACGTACCACCGGTGACGTCATCTGCTGAGTAACGCCACACAGTTAAACGCATTTTTTACGGCCGGCGATGCGGCGCACGGGGAGTGGTCCCGGTGACGATTCGCCGGCCATGGCGCGCCGTAACGACGTTTGGCCGCAAGGCTTTCTAGTATTGCCGGCGTGGTGGATCGCTATGGAACCGATGTACTGGCCGCAGGACGACGCAAGCCCCGCTCGACGGAACATCCGGCCGAACTTGGCCTGGTGGTCGAGGACGTGCAAACCGGATATGTCGGCGCGGTGGTGCGCGTCGAATATGGTCGGGTGGACCTGGAAGACCGACGCGGTCACGTGCGCGGATTTCCTTTGGGCCCAGGCTATTTGCTGGAGGGTCGTCCCGTCATCCTCACCGCGCCGCGCCGGCCCGCGCCGACCGCCGTGAACAGGACCGCATCCGGTTCGGTCGCCGTGTCGGGTGTTCGCGCCCGGGTCGCCCGTGCCAGCCGGATCTACGTCGAGGGTCGGCACGACGCCGAGCTGATCGCCCAGGTATGGGGCGAGGACCTGCGGATCGAAGGTGTCGTCGTAGAGCAACTGGGCGGCGTCGACGACCTGGTGGACATCGTCGCCGAGTTCGCCCCGGGCCCCGGGCGCCGGCTCGGGGTGCTCATCGACCACCTCGTCACGGGTTCGAAGGAGGCGCGGATCGCCGATGCCGTGCGGCGCGGCCCGGGTGGTGCCGACACGCTGGTCGTCGGCCATCCCTACGTCGACATCTGGCAGGCCGTCAAGCCGCAGCGGCTGGGCCTGGAGGCCTGGCCGAAGGTGCCACGAAATGTCGAATGGAAACACGGGATATGCGAGGCCCTGGATCTGCCGCACCGCGATCAGGCGGACATCGCCAGGGCTTGGCGCCACATCCGCTCACGGGTGCGCGACTGGAACGATCTGGAACCGGCGTTGATCAGTCGGGTCGAAGAACTCATCGACTTCGTGACCGCGCCGGCTTCCTGACCCCGCGGGCGGCGGACCAGGGCGAATAGCCAGCGCTTAGTTAGGCTACGCTAAGCCGAAAGTCCCGATCGGCGGGACAGAAATTGGGCGTATGCAGGGCGTATTCGGCGTATTCATCGGCACGTTTCTCATCGGTCTTCGCGAAGGCCTAGAGGCGTCGCTCATCGTGAGCATCGTCGGTGCGTTCCTCAAGCGGAATGGCCAGACGGTCCGCCCGATGTTTGTCGGCGTCGGCCTGGCCGTGCTGCTCAGCGTCGGCGTCGGGGTGGGCCTCGACCTGTTCGCCGCCAGCCTGCCGCAGGTACAGCAGGAGATGATGGAGACCGTCATCAACGCCATCGCGGTGGTGTTCGTGACGTCGATGATCATCTGGATGAACGGTAACGCCGCGCAGCTCAAGGGGGAACTCGAGCGCGAGGCCCGTCAGGCGGTCAACCGCGGCGGTGCGTTCGCGCTGGCGGCCATGGCGTTCCTCGCCGTCCTCAAGGAGGGCTTCGAGACCTCGGTGTTCTTGCTGGCGGCCGCCGAGACGTCACACGGCAACCGGTGGTTCGCCGTGCTGGGCGGCGCGGTCGGCATCGCGACCTCGGTCGGGCTCGGGGTGGCCCTGTACTACGGCGGCCTGCGGATCAACCTCGGCCGGTTCTTCCGGGTCACCGGGGTGTTCCTGGTGCTGATCGCCGCCGGGCTGGTGCTGGGTGCGCTGCGCACCGCGCACGAGGCGGGGTGGGTGAGCATCGGCCAGCAGCAGGTGCTCGATCTGTCCGGCTGGATACCCGCCAACTCGGTGCTGGGCGCCGTGACGACCGGGGTGTTCGGCATCCCCGCCGACCCTCGGCTGGTCGAGGTACTGGGCTGGCTGCTCTACGCCGTGCCGGTGCTTGTCATCTTCCTGTGGCCCGCCCGGCTCGCCGCCGCGCCGCGAACCCGCAGCCGGCTGCTGGCGGCGACGTCGGCGGCGCTGATCTTCGTCGGGGCGGGGCTGGCGATCACGACGCCCGCCGCCGGCCCGGCCGCGGGCCTGCGGGCGCGCACCGTCACCGACCGCGCGGGCCACACCGCCGCGGTGTCGATGGCGACCGGGCCGCACGGGCGCGAGCTGACCGTCGTCCCCCAGGGCAGCTCGACCGCCCACAGCATCGTGCTGATCCCAGGCGACGATCAAACGGTGGACGGCTTGCCCGTGCAGGTGTGGCAGGCTTCCGAGGCGGCCGGGGCCGACGGTGCGCCGGAGGTCTCGCTGAACCAGTTGCTGAGCATGACGGGGGGCCGGCTGCCGGTCGGTCTCGCGGCCGGCCGCACTCCGGGGCCGTTTCAGGGCCAATGGTCGACGACCACCGAGTACACCGTGCTCGCGCGGGGTGATTGCGTGGTGAGCGCGCACGCGACGAGCAACCGCACCGCGATCTTGACCGGCGGTGGGTTGACGGGGGCCAAGACCGTTAGTCTCGGCGGGCTGACGACGGACTGGTCCACCTCCGCTGCCGATGACCACTCGACGGCGGCCGAGATCGTCGCGAGCGACCGCAATCGCGGGGAGCGGCAGCTGTGGAATGTGTGGTTGCCGTTGGTAATAGCGGGTTTTGCCTTAGCTTGCGCGCTGTCAGCGATAGCCTCGGTGCGCGCGGACCGCAGGCAAACCGATGAGAGGAAATCCATTGAAGGTGAGTCGCATCGCCCTGGCAGCGTGCCGGTCTCGTGAATTCCTGTTGACTGCAACGGTTCTCGCCGCGACGACGGCGTTGTCCGCGACCGCATGCAGCCACTCGGGTGACACCGCGACCCAAGCCCAGCCGCCGAAACCGGGCGGTACCAACGCGGTGAAGGTCACCATGGCCAACGACGGCGGCAAGGACGGCTGCGCCCTGGACACCACCAGCGTGCCCGCCGGGCCGGTGACCTTCACGGTCGCCAACACCAATGCGCCCGGCATCAACGAGGTCGAATTGCTCAGGGACCAGCGGATTGTCGGCGAGAAGGAGAACCTCGCCCCGGGCCTGGACCCGGTGTCGTTCACGGTTTCGCTGGACGGGGGCGCCTACCAGCTCTACTGTCCGGGCGCCAGCACCGAATACCAGACCCTGACGGTCACCGGTAATGCGCCCGCGACACCCACGGGCACCGTGGCGAGCATCCTCGGCCAGGGCACCAAGGACTACGCCACCTACATCGTCAACCAGATCGGACAGCTCAACGACGGCGTGAAGGCACTCGATGCCGCCGTGCAGTCGGGCAACGTCGAGGCCGCGAAGGCGGCCTACGCCAAAGCCCGCTTGTTCTGGGAGCGTTCGGAGTCCACCGTGGAGGGCTTCGTCCTGCCGGGGTTCGCCGTCGGCGACAATGCCGGCAGCCTGGACTACCTGATCGACATGCGTGAGTCGACACCGGTCGATGCCAAGGTTGGCTGGAAGGGCTTCCACGCCATCGAGCGCGATCTGTGGCAGGGCGGCGCGATCACCCCCGGGACCAAGGCGCTCAGCACCGAAATGGTGGGCAATGTCGGCAAATTGAACGGCATCGTCGCGACCCTGCAGTACAAGCCCGAGGACCTGGCCAACGGCGCCAGCGACCTGATCGAAGAGATCCAGAACACCAAGATCACCGGCGAGGAAGAAGCTTTCAGTCACATTGACCTGGTGGACTTTTCGGGCAACGTCGAAGGCGCGCAGCAGGCCTACGCCTCACTACGGCCGGGCCTGGAAAAGATCGATGCCAACCTGGTCCGCCAGATCGATCAGCAGTTCCACAGCGTGCTGACCACCTTGGACGGGTATCGCGACTCGACCGCGCTCGGCGGCTACAAGACCTACACCGCGGCGCTGAAGGCCAGCGACGCGCCGAAGCTGACCGCGGTGATCCAGCCGCTGCACCAGAGCCTGTCCACCGTCGCCCAAAAAGTCGTTACGGCCGGTTGATCGTGACCGACGACATCACCCCACCCTCCGACGGCGCCACGAACGACGCTGGGGCACCGGCGGACTCCGCCACGGTATCGCGCCGGCGCGCGCTCGGCGGCGCCATGCTGGCCGGGCTCGGCGGTGCCGCCATCGGTGCCATGGGTGGCGGCTTCGCCGGCCACGCCATGGCGGCGGGACAGCGTGGTGACGACGACGACACCGTCGATCTGCGCCGCAGCTACCCCTTCTACGGTCAGCCGCACCAGGGTGGAATCGACACGCCCCCACAGCGTTACGCCATGTTCATGTCGTTCTCGCTGGCCGAGGGCGCGGGCCGGACCGACCTGCAGACCCTCTTGGCGCGCTGGTCGGCCGCCGCCGCGATCCTGCAGCAGGGCAAGCCGGTCGGGACGGTGAGGCTGGCCGGGCTCAGCCCGTAGGCCTCCCCGGTGTCGACGGGAGGCTGCACGTCGACACCGGGCTGCACCGTCCCGACCGGCTTGCCCTGCTGCAGGATCGCGGCGGCGGCCGACCAGCGCGCCAAGAGGGTCTGCAGGTCCG
>NZ_LZKV01000135.1:0-67936 GCF_001672995.1 Mycobacterium sp. 1482292.6
CCCCGCGCTGTCCCGGGCGCCGCCGCCGGCTCCCGACGCTCCGCCGCCGCCGGCTCCGGACGCTCCGCCGCCGCCGGCTCCGGACGCTCCGCCGCCGCCGGCTCCCGACGCTCCGCCGCCCGGCCCGGATGTCCCGCCGCCGCCTGCCCACCGCGCCTACAGCGTGAACTGGGATGCCATCGCGCAGTGCGAGTCGGGTGGCAACTGGGGCATCAGCACCGGTAACGGCTTCTCCGGTGGACTGCAGTTCACCCCGAGCACCTGGCACGCCAACGGTGGCAGTGGCTCCCCGTCCGGCGCGAGCCGCGAGGAGCAGATCCGGGTGGCCGAGAACGTGCTGCACTCGCAGGGCATCGGCGCTTGGCCGGTCTGCGGACGCCGCGGCTGAGCCGACGCCCACGCGACTGTTGACATACATATAAGAAGTGCCGGGCCACCGGGCCCGGCACTTCTTAGCTCCAGGGGTTGGGGCCCCAGCGTCGGGTAGCGTCGGGCCCGTGACCGCAACGCCGCGCGAATTCGACATTGTGCTGTATGGGGCGACGGGCTTCGTCGGGAAACTGACCGCCGAATACCTGGGCGGCTCGGCGCCGGACAAGCGGATAGCACTGGCCGGCAGATCGGCCGACCGCCTACGCGCCATCCGCGACACGTTGGGCGAAGCGGCGCAGTCGTGGCCCATTGTGAACGCCGACGCGTCCTCGCCCTCGACGCTCGATGAGATGGCGGCCCGCACCCACGTCGTCATCACCACGGTCGGGCCCTACACCCGCTATGGGTTGCCGCTGGTGGCCGCCTGCGCCGGCGCCGGCACCGACTACGCCGACCTGACCGGCGAGGCGATGTTCGTCCGCGACAGCATCGACCTGTATCACAAGCAGGCCGCGGACACCGGCGCGCGCATCGTGCACGCGTGCGGATTCGATTCCGTCCCTTCGGACCTCAGCGTGTACGCGCTCTACCGGGCCGCGCGCGACGGCGGCGCGGGAGAACTCGTCGACACCGACCTGGTGGTCCGCTCCTTCTCGGGCGGCATATCCGGGGGCACCGTCGCCTCGATGTTGGAAGTGCTGGACACCGCCTCGCGCGATCCCGACGCCCGCCGCCGACTCGCCGATCCGTACACCCTGACCACCGACCGCAGTGCCGAACCCGAGATCGGCCCCCAGCCCGATCTGCCCCTGCGCCGCGGTGGCCGGATCGCGCCGGAGCTGAGCGGCCTGTGGACGGCGGGTTTCCTGATGGCGCCGTACAACACCCGAATCGTGCGGCGCAGCAACGCCTTGCTGGACTGGGCCTACGGCCGCCAGTTGCGTTACAGCGAAAGCATGAGCCTGGGCTCGTCGCCGCTGGCCCCGGTGGCGTCCGCTGTGGTGGGCGGGGTGGGTGCCGCTACCTTCGGACTGGGCAGCCGCTACTTCCGGTTGCTGCCGCGCCGGCTGGTGGAGCGCATCGTGCCCAAGCCCGGCACCGGCCCGAGCGAGAAGGCCCGGGAACGCGGCTACTACCGGATCGAGACGTTCACCACCACGACCACCGGCGCCCGGTTCGTGGCGCGCATGGAGCAGCGCGGCGACCCGGGGTACAAGGCGACGTCGGTGTTGTTGGGGGAGTGCGGCCTCGCGCTGGCGCTGGACCGCGACAAGCTCCCCGACCTGCACGGCGTCCTCACGCCCGCGGCAGCGATGGGCGACGCACTGCTGGACCGTTTCCCGGCCGCGGGCGTCACATTGGAGGTAGAGCGGCTGGCCTAGTGACCCGGGTCACGCATTTTGGGCGCTTACACGTGGGTAAACACCGCTCCCTAGAATTGACGGGTGACCGCCAGCCGCAGCCCCGCCACCGACCTGCCCAAGTCGTGGGACCCAGCTGCGGCCGAAAGCGCGATCTATCAGAAGTGGGTGGGCGCGGGTTACTTCGCGGCGGACCCGAACAGCGCCAAGCCCGGGTATTCGATCGTGCTGCCCCCGCCGAACGTGACCGGCAGCCTGCACATGGGCCACGCGCTCGAGCACACCATGATGGACGCCCTGACGCGGCGCAAGCGAATGCAGGGCTACGAGGTGCTGTGGCAGCCGGGCATGGATCATGCCGGCATCGCGACGCAGAGCGTGGTCGAAAAGCAACTCGCAATCGACGGCAAGACCAAAGAGGACTTCGGCCGAGAGCTGTTCATCGAGAAGGTCTGGGACTGGAAGCGGGAGTCCGGCGGCGCCATCGGTGCCCAGATGCGCCGGCTCGGCGACGGCGTGGACTGGAGCCGCGACCGGTTCACCATGGACGAGGGGCTGTCCCGAGCGGTCCGGGCGATCTTCAAGCGCCTCTACGACGCCGGGCTGATCTATCGGGCCGAACGGCTGGTCAACTGGTCGCCGGTGCTGCAGACAGCCATCTCGGACATCGAGGTCGACTACCAGGAGGTGGAAGGCGAGCTGGTGTCGTTCCGGTACGGATCGATGGACGACTCGCAGCCACACATCGTGGTGGCCACCACCCGGATGGAAACGATGCTCGGCGATACCGCGATCGCGGTGCATCCCGACGACGAGCGCTACCGGCATCTGGTCGGCACCAACCTGCCGCACCCGTTCGTGGACCGTCAGCTCGTGGTGGTGGCCGACGAACACGTGGATCCCGAATTCGGTACCGGCGCAGTCAAAGTCACTCCCGCGCACGACCCCAATGACTTCGAGATCGGACTGCGCCATGAGCTGCCGATGATCTCGATCATGGACACCAAGGGCCGAATCACCGGCACCGGAACGCAATTCGACGGCATGGACCGATTCCAGGCCAGGGTCGCGGTGCGCGAGGCGCTGGCGGCGCAGGGCCGGATCACCGAGGAGAAGCGGCCCTACCTGCACAGCGTCGGACACTCCGAGCGCAGCGGCGAGCCGATCGAACCGCGGCTGTCGCTGCAGTGGTGGGTCCGGGTGGAATCGCTCGCCAAGGCCGCCGGCGACGCGGTGCGCAACGGCGACACCGTGATTCACCCCGCCAGCCTGGAGCCGCGGTGGTTCGCCTGGGTCGACGACATGCACGACTGGTGCATTTCGCGTCAGCTGTGGTGGGGTCACCGCATTCCGATCTGGTACGGCCCCAACGGCGAACAGCGTTGTGTTGGTCCCGACGAGACCCCGCCGGAGGGTTGGGAGCAGGACCCCGACGTGCTGGATACCTGGTTCTCCTCGGGGCTGTGGCCGTTCTCCACGTTGGGCTGGCCGGACAAGACCCCGGAGCTCGAGAAGTTCTATCCCACAAGCGTTCTGGTCACCGGTTACGACATCTTGTTCTTCTGGGTGGCCAGGATGATGATGTTCGGCACCTTCGTCGGCGACGACGAGGCCATCACCCTGGGCGGCCGCCGCGGCCCGCAGGTGCCGTTCACCGATGTCTTCCTGCACGGGCTGATCCGCGACGAGTCCGGCCGCAAGATGAGCAAGTCCAAGGGCAACGTCATCGATCCGCTGGACTGGGTGGACGCGTTCGGCGCCGACGCGCTGCGGTTCACGCTGGCGCGCGGCGCCAGCCCCGGCGGTGACCTCGCGGTCGGCGAAGATCACGTCCGGGCGTCGCGCAACTTCTGTACCAAGCTGTTCAACGCCACCCGCTACGCGCTGCTCAACGGCGCCAAGCTGGCCCCGCTGCCGCCGCCGGCCGAACTCACCGACGCCGACCGCTGGATCCTCGGCCGGCTGGAAGAGGTTCGCGCGGAAGTTGATTCGGCGTTCGACAGCTACGAGTTCAGTCGCGCCTGCGAGGCGCTCTACCACTTCGCGTGGGACGAATTCTGCGACTGGTACGTGGAATTGGCCAAAACCCAACTGGCCGAAGGGATCACGCACACCACGGCCGTGCTGGCGGCGACGCTGGACACCCTGCTGCGGTTGCTGCACCCGGTGATCCCTTTCATCACCGAGGCCCTGTGGCAGGCCCTCACCGGTGACGAGGCCGAACACGAGTCGCTGGTGATCGCCGACTGGCCGCAGCCGTCCGGTATCGGCCTGGATCAGGTTGCCGCGCAGCGGATTACCGACATGCAAAAGCTGGTGACCGAGGTGCGCCGGTTCCGCAGCGACCAAGGGCTGGCGGACCGGCAGAAGGTGCCGGCCCGGATGGCCGACGTCGACGAATCCGATCTGGGCACCCAGGTGAGCGCGGTGACCTCGCTGGCGTGGCTCACCGCAGCGGGCCCGCAGTTCCAACCGTCGGCGTCGGTGGAGGTCCGGCTGCACCGCGGGACCGTCGTCGTCGAGCTCGACACCTCGGGCACCATCGACGTCGCCGCCGAACGTCGCCGCCTGGAAAAGGACCTGGCCGCGGCGCACAAGGAGCTCGCGTCGACCACCGCCAAACTGGCCAACGAGGACTTCCTGGGCAAGGCGCCGCAACACGTCGTCGACAAGATCCGGGACCGTCAGCGCCTGGCCCAGGAGGAGACCGAGCGGATCAACGCGCGGCTAGCCGGGCTGCAGTGAGCGTTCGATGACCGAGCCCGAGTGGCCGCAGGACGAGGTTCCCACCGAGCTTCCCGACCCGGTCCCCACCCCCGACGAGATCGCGTCGCTGTTACAGGTCGAACACCTGCTGGACCAGCGCTGGCCGGAGACCAAGATCGAGCCCAGCCTGACCCGGATCAGCGCGTTGCTGGACCTGCTGGGCTCCCCGCAGCTGGCCTACCCGTCGATCCACGTGGCCGGCACCAACGGCAAGACCTCGGTGGCCCGGATGATCGACGCGCTGATCACCGCGCTGCACCGGCGCACCGGGCGCACCACCAGCCCGCACCTGCAATCGGCGGTCGAACGCATCTCGATCGACTCCAAGCCGATCAGCCCGGCCCGGTACGTGGCGACCTATCGCGAGATCGAGCCGTTCGTGCAGATGGTCGATGCGCAGTCGCAGGCCGACGGTGGGCCGGCGATGAGCAAGTTCGAGGTGTTGACCGCGATGGCGTTCGCCGCATTCGCCGACGCCCCCGTCGACGTCGCGGTCGTCGAGGTGGGGATGGGCGGCCGCTGGGACGCCACCAACGTGATCAACGCCCCGGTCGCCGTCATCACCCCGGTCTCCATCGACCACGTCGAATACCTGGGCGACGACCTCGCCGGCATCGCGGGGGAGAAAGCCGGCATCATCACCCGCGCGCCCGAGGGAGCGCCCGATACCGTGGCCGTCATCGCGCGTCAGGCGCCCGAGGCGATGGAAGTGTTGTTGGACCGAACCGTGCAGGCCGACGCCGCGGTGGCCCGCGAGGATTCGGAGTTCGCGGTGCTGGGCCGTCAGGTGGCGATCGGCGGGCAGGTGCTGCAGCTGCAGGGCCTCGGCGGGGTGTATTCGGATGTCTATCTGCCGCTGCACGGCGAACACCAGGCGCACAACGCCGTGCTGGCCCTCGCGGCTGTCGAGGCGTTTTTCGGCGCCGGTGCGCAGCGCCAGCTCGACGTCGACGCGGTTCGCGCCGGTTTCGCCGCGGTCGCCAGCCCCGGCCGGCTCGAGCGGATGCGCAGCGCCCCAACGGTATTCATCGACGCCGCGCACAATCCCGCCGGCGCGGCCGCGCTGGCGCAGACCCTGGCCGACGAGTTCGACTTCCGCTATCTCGTCGGGGTGCTCAGCGTGCTCGCCGATAAGGACGTCGACGGCATTCTCGCCGCCCTGCAGCCGGTGTTCGACGCCGTCGTGATCACGCACAACGGATCCCCGCGGGCACTCGATGTCGAATCGCTGGCCCTGGCCGCGCGCGAGCGGTTCGGGCCCGACCGCGTGAGCACCGCCGAGAACCTGCGCGACGCCATCGACGTCGCGACCGCGCTGGTAGATGACGCCGCGACCGACGGCCCGGCCGAAGCGTTCTCCGGTACCGGCATCGTCATCACCGGCTCGGTCGTCACCGCCGGGGCGGCCCGGACCCTGTTCGGTCGTGATCCGCAATGACCGACGTCCCCGAGAACCCTGACTCGCAGGCCCCGGCGCCGCAGGCCGACCCGTGGCGGAGCTTTGGCGCGGTGATGGCGTTGACGCTGATCCTGGAAGCGATCGTGGTGTTGCTGGCGATCCCGGTGGTGGGTGCGGTCGGCGGCGGCCTGACGACGGTGTCGCTGAGCTACCTGATCGGGCTGGCCGTGCTGCTGATCCTGATGGCCGGCGTGCAGCGCAAACCCTGGGCGATCTGGGCCAACCTGGGGGTCCAGGCGATCCTGCTGGCCGGCTTCGCGGTCTATCCGGGGGTGGGGTTCATCGGCGTGCTGTTCACCGGGCTGTGGGCCCTGATCGCCTACTTCCGGGCCGAGGTCCGGCGCCGCCAGGGCTAGCGGCGCGGGCCGGCGATGACCTCCCGACCGCCGTCGCCCGACTCTTCGCCGCCCGGTTATGTACGCTGTCCGCCGTGACCGAACGGACATTGGTACTGATCAAGCCCGATGGCGTCCAGCGGCACCTGGTGGGGGAGATCGTCGGCCGCATCGAGCGCAAAGGCCTCTCCATCACCGCGCTGGAGCTCCGGGCGGTCAGCCGCGACCTTGCCGCCCAGCACTACGCGGAGCACGAGGGCAAGCCGTTCTTCGACTCGCTGCTGGAGTTCATCACCTCCGGACCGGTGGTGGCGGCCATCGTGGAGGGGCCCCGCGCGATCGCCGCGTTTCGGCAGCTCGCGGGCGGGACCGACCCGGTGGAAAAGGCGATTCCCGGCACCATCCGCGGCGACTTCGGGCTCGAGACGCAGCTCAACCTGGTGCACGGGTCGGATTCCACTGAATCCGCGAAGCGGGAAATCGCGCTCTGGTTTCCCAACGCGTAGAGCTGCGGTGATGGCGCCGCGGCGCGGTCCGCAGCGACTTTGCTGGCGCGGGCTGGCTCAGGTGTGGCTGGGACCGCCACGTGATGTGGGATACTGGTCTCGGGTGAACGTCGCCGGACCGGCGACAGACACCCGAATGAAGACTTAGACAAGCGCGACCAATAGCCCCGTCGCCTTGGTTCGCTGCATGTCAGGCCGTCATTCAGCACGGCGCCGAGTGGGTCTGCGATCCTGGGCCGCTCGGGGCGAGACCATCACAAGTCCGGGAGAAGTGACCCGGGCCCATAGCGAAGCCCTCGCGTGGCCGCGTCGCAACGACGCGCCCGGGGGCTTGAGGAGAATACGTGGTAGACGGTGCACCGACTGCAGACCCATCAGAAGAATCGACTCGGCCGCAGGAACTGCCGGACCGCCTGAGAGTTCATTCGCTGGCCCGAACGTTGGGAACCACCAGCAAGCGGGTGCTGGACGCGCTCAGCGAGCTCGACGGGCGCATCCGCAGCGCGCATTCCACCGTGGACCGCGACGACGCGGTGCGGGTGCGAGACTTGCTGGCGGCCGCACAGCCCGCCGGAACCCCGGAAGATGCGGACCCCGCGCCGGCGGCCGCAGCCGAGGAGCCCGAATCCCGGCTGCTGCTCGAGACCCCCGACACCGCCGCCGAGCGGCCGCATTACATGCCGTTGTTCGTCGCACCCCAGCCGATCGACGCCCGCGAGGACGACGCCGGCAGCGACGACGATGGCGACGACTCGGATGACGCCGACTCCGACGATGACGAGCAGGCTGACCGGCCGTCGAACAAGCGGCGCCGCCGCGGCCGCCGCGGTCGCGGTCGCGGACGCGGTGAGCAGGGCGGACCCGACGGCCAGGGCGACGACGGCGACGACGACGAGGGCCAACCGCGGGGTAGGAAGGGCGGCCAACCCGACTCCGGCGACGCCGAGGACTCCGACGGCCAGGACACCGACGACTCGGACGATTCCGACGACTCCGACAACGGTGACGACGGCTCGGCGGATGGCGGCAATCGGCGCCGCCGCCGGCGCCGCCGCCGCAAATCCGGATCCGGCGACGACAACGACGAGGGCTCGTCGCCCGACGATCCGCCGAACACCGTGGTGCACGAGCGCCCGCCCCGCAACGGCAAGGGCGGCGGCGGAGACGACTCCGCCAGCGCCAACAACGAGATCAAGGGCATCAACGGCTCGACGCGGCTAGAAGCCAAGCGGCAGCGGCGCCGGGACGGCCGCGATGCCGGACGGCGCCGCCCCCCGGTGTTGACCGAGGCCGAATTCCTGGCCCGCCGCGAGGCCGTCGAGCGGATGATGGTCGTGCGCGACCGGGTCCGCACCGAGCCGCCGCACCAGGGCTCGCGCTACACCCAGATCGCGGTGCTCGAGGACGGCATCGTCGTCGAGCACTTCGTCACGTCGGCCGCGTCGGCCTCGCTGGTGGGCAACATCTACCTGGGCATCGTCCAGAACGTGCTGCCGTCGATGGAGGCGGCGTTCGTCGACATCGGCCGCGGCCGCAACGGTGTGCTCTATGCCGGTGAGGTCAACTGGGAAGCCGCCGGGCTCGGCGGATCCGACCGCAAGATCGAACAGGCGCTCAAACCGGGCGACTACGTCGTCGTCCAGGTCAGCAAGGACCCGGTCGGACACAAGGGCGCGCGGCTGACCACGCAGGTGTCACTGGCGGGCCGCTACCTGGTCTACGTGCCGGGGGCGTCGTCGACCGGGATCAGCCGCAAGCTGCCCGACACCGAACGTCAGCGGCTCAAAGAGATCCTGCGCGAAGTGGTGCCGTCCGACGCGGGTGTGATCATTCGCACGGCGTCCGAGGGCGTCAAAGAAGAGGACATCCGCAGCGACGTCACCCGCCTGCAGGAGCGCTGGCAACAGATCGAGGCCAAGGCCATTGAGATCAAGGAGAAGGCCGCCGGCGCCGCGGTGGCGCTCTACGAAGAGCCCGACGTGCTGGTCAAGGTCATCCGCGACTTGTTCAACGAGGACTTTGCCGGCCTCATCGTGTCCGGTGAAGAAGCCTGGACCACCATCAACGATTACGTGAATTCGGTTGCGCCCGACCTGGTTTCGAAGCTGAACAAATACGAAACCGCCGAGAACGGTCCCGATGTGTTCGCGGTGCACCGCATCGACGAGCAACTCGCCAAGGCGATGGAACGCAAGGTGTGGCTGCCCTCGGGCGGCACGCTGGTGATCGACCGGACCGAGGCCATGACGGTGGTCGACGTCAACACCGGCAAGTTCACCGGGTCCGGCGGCAACCTCGAGCAGACGGTCACCAAGAACAACCTCGAGGCGGCCGAGGAGATCGTGCGCCAGCTGCGGCTGCGCGACATCGGCGGCATCGTGGTCATCGACTTCATCGACATGGTGCTCGAGTCCAACCGCGACCTGGTGCTGCGCCGGCTGACCGAGGCGCTGGCCCGCGACCGCACCCGCCATCAGGTGTCCGAGGTGACGTCGCTCGGCCTGGTCCAGCTGACCCGCAAGCGGTTGGGCACCGGCCTGATCGAGGCCTTCTCGACGTCGTGTCCGAATTGCGGTGGCCGCGGGATCCTGCTGCACGCCGACCCGGTGGACTCGGCCTCGTCGAACGGGCGCAAGTCCGAATCCGGTGGCGGCGGCCGCCGGGGCAGGCGCAAGAAGAACAAGGCCGAAGAGCAGGTGGTGGCCAAGGTGCCCGCCCACGCGCCGGGCGAGCATCCGATGTTCAAGGCGATGGCCGCCGGCTCCTCGACGCAGGGCGACTCCGAGGACGACTCCGACGAGGCCACTGAAGCCACCGACGAGCTGGAGCAGAAGAAGGCGGCGCGCGGCGTCGAGGACACCGACCAAGAGGACTTCGACGAGGACACCGACGACGAGGACACCGAGGACGAGGACTCGGACGACGAGGACGACGAAGACACCGACGACGAGGACTCGGACGACGACGACCTCGACGACGACGACGAGGACATCGACGACGAAGAGGACCTCGGCGACGACGACGAGGATCTCGAGCTCGACGACGACGACGAGGACCTGGACACCGAGGATGACGATTCCGACGACACCGACGCCGGCCAGTTCTCCGGTGGGGCCGAACAGGCCGGACCGGCTCGACCCCGACGCAGGCGCGCTGCGGGCCGGCCGGCCGGCCCGCCGATCCACGCGGACTGAGCCGGTCATGCCCGGTTTGACCCTGTAGCCGCTGGTCACGTACCCTTGGACAGTTGTCGTCAGGCCGGACGAGGAAAACTTCGGCCGGCGGCAGCGGGACTCCCGGGTAATCGGCGCAGGCCCGCACCCAGACCCACCACGTGCACCGCGGCTGGTTGGCGCGCGACGCGCAGAGCAGCGGCTAGAAGAAGGAGCAGAACGACGATGGCGACCTACGCAATCGTGAAGACGGGCGGCAAGCAGTACAAGGTCGCCGTCGGGGACGTCGTCAAGGTCGAGAAGCTCGAATCCGAGCCCGGCTCGAACGTGTCGCTGCCGGTTGCCCTGGTGGTGGACGGCGCCAAGGTGACCACCGACGCGGCCGCGCTGGCCAAGGTCGCGGTGACCGGCGAGGTGCTCGAGCACACCAAGGGTCCCAAGATCCGCATCCACAAGTTCAGGAACAAGACCGGCTACCACAAGCGTCAGGGACACCGTCAGCAGCTGACGGTCCTGAAGGTCACCGGGATCAAGTAGCGAAGGCGGCAGAGATGGCACACAAGAAGGGCGCTTCCAGCTCGCGCAACGGTCGCGATTCCGCCGCGCAGCGGCTGGGCGTGAAGCGATTCGGCGGCCAGGTCGTCAAGGCGGGCGAGATCATCGTCCGGCAGCGCGGCACCAAGTTCCACCCGGGCGTGGGCGTCGGGCGTGGCGGGGACGACACGTTGTTCGCCAAGGAGGCCGGCGCCGTCGAGTTCGGCATCAAGCGCGGCCGCAAGACCGTCAACATCGTGGCCGCCGGGCAAGCCACCGACTGAGGTGTGTTTCCGGGCCCAGCCCGGTGATTTCGGCGCCCGGTGGTAGGTGAGAGGACCCACGATGCCTCGGTTCGTCGACCGCGTCGTCATCCATGCGCGTGCCGGTGCCGGCGGTAACGGATGCGCCTCCGTCCATCGCGAGAAGTTCAAGCCGCTCGGAGGCCCCGACGGCGGTAACGGCGGGCGCGGCGGCAGCATCGTGTTCGTCGTCGATCCGCAGGTGCACACCCTGCTCGACTTCCATTTCCACCCCCACGTCACCGCCCCGTCGGGCAAGCAGGGCATGGGCAACAATCGCGACGGCGCCGCCGGCGCCGACCTGGAAGTCAAAGTGCCCGACGGCACCGTCGTCCTCGACGAAAACGGTCGGCTGCTCGCCGACCTGGTCGGCGCGGGCACCCGGTTCGAAGCGGCCGCGGGTGGACGCGGCGGGCTGGGCAACGCCGCACTCGCCTCGCGGGCCCGCAAGGCTCCCGGCTTTGCGCTGCTGGGCGAGCAGGGCCAGACCCGCGACCTGACGCTGGAACTCAAGACCGTGGCCGACGCCGGCCTGATCGGTTTTCCCTCGGCCGGCAAATCTTCGCTGGTGTCCACGATCTCGGCCGCCAAGCCCAAGATCGCCGACTATCCGTTCACCACGCTGGTGCCCAACCTCGGGGTGGTATCGGCGGGCGAACACACCTTCACCGTCGCCGACGTGCCCGGCCTGATCCCGGGTGCATCGCAGGGCCGCGGCCTGGGCCTGGATTTCCTCCGCCACATCGAGCGGTGCGCCGTGCTGGTGCACGTCGTCGACTGCGCCACCGCGGATCCCGGCCGTGACCCCATCTCCGACATCGATGCGCTGGAGGCCGAACTCGCCGCGTATACGCCCACCCTGCAAGGGGATGCGGCACTGGGTGATCTGACCGAGCGGCCCCGCGCTGTAGTGCTCAACAAGATCGACGTCCCCGAGGCGCGCGAGCTTGCCGAGTTTGTCCGTGACGAGATCGCCCAGCGCGGCTGGCCGGTGTTCCTGGTGTCGACCGTGGCACGAGAAGGCCTGCAGCCGTTGATATTCGGGCTGTGGCAGATCATCTCGGACTATAAGGCGGCCCAGCCCGAGATCGTGCCGCGGCGCCCGGTGATCCGGCCGGTACCCGTCGACGACAGCGGCTTCAGTGTGCAGCCGGATCCCCAGCAGCCCGGCGCCTTCGTGGTCAGCGGCGCACGCCCCGAACGCTGGATCCGCCAGACCAACTTCGACAACGACGAGGCCGTGGGATATCTGGCCGACCGGTTGGCGCGCCTCGGCGTCGAAGAGGAGTTGCTGCGGCTGGGCGCGCGGCCGGGCTGCGCAGTGACCATCGGGGACATGACGTTCGATTGGGAGCCGCAAACGCCTGCGGGACAACAGGTTGCGCTATCCGGTCGCGGAACCGACACGAGGCTGGAGCGCACCGAGCGCGTCGGCGCGGCCGAACGCAAGGCCGCCCGGCGCCAGCGGCGCGCCGGCGACGATGCAGAGCGCAGCGATGCTGAGGAGCGGCGCAGAACCAGAGTACGCGGTGAGGAGCAGTGACCGCGCACCGCGACGTCATCCGCACTGCGCGCAGCCTGGTGGTCAAGGTGGGCACAAACGCGCTGACCACACCGGCCGGGGTGTTCGACGCGGGCCGGCTGGCCGGGCTCGCCGACGCGATCGAGGCCCGGATGAAGGCGGGGACCGACGTCGTCATCGTCTCGTCGGGAGCCATCGCCGCCGGCATCGAGCCGCTCGGATTATCCCGTCGGCCAAGGGATTTGGCGACCAAACAGGCCGCGGCCAGCGTCGGTCAGGTCGCGCTGGTGAATTCGTGGAGCGCCGCGTTCGCCCGCTATGGCCGCACGGTCGGCCAGGTGCTGCTGAGCGCGCACGACATCTCGATGCGGGCCCAGCACACCAACGCCCAGCGCACGCTGGATCGGCTGCGCGCCCTGCATGCGGTGGCGATCGTCAACGAGAACGACACGGTGGCCACCAACGAGATCCGGTTCGGTGACAACGACCGGCTTTCGGCGCTGGTGGCTCACCTGGTCGGCGCCGAGGCGCTGGTGTTGCTGTCCGACATCGACGGACTCTACGACGCGGATCCTCGAAAGACCGAAGGCGCCAGGTTCATCGCGGAAGTGTCCAGCTCCGCGGATCTGATCGGTGTAATCGCCGGCCCCGGAAGCGATTTGGGCACCGGCGGCATGACCTCCAAGATGTCGTCGGCGCTGCTGGCCGCCGATGCCGGTGTGCCGGTGTTGCTGGCAGCCGCCGCCGACGCCGCGACCGCGCTCACTGACGCTTCGGTCGGCACGGTGTTCGCGGCACGCCCGGTGCGGATGTCGGCCCGGCGGTTCTGGGTGCGTTACGCCGCCGAGGCTGCCGGTGCCCTGACCCTGGACGAGGGTGCGGTGCGCGCGGTGGTGCGCCAGCGTCGCTCGCTGCTGCCCGCCGGGATCACCGCGGTCTCGGGCCGCTTTTACGCCGGCGACGTGGTCGAGTTGCGCGACCCGGACGGGGTGATGGTGGCCCGCGGTGTGGTCGCCTACGACGCGACCGAACTGGTCACCATGATGGGCCGCTCGACCTCCGAGCTGCCCGGCGAGTTGCGCAGGCCCGCGGTGCACGCCGACGACTTGGTGGCGGTGTAGGAGGTCCCCGGCGGACACCGCCTCGGGACCATGACGACCTTCCGGAACGAACTAGCGCATGTGCTAGCGCAATTGCGGCGGTCGGGTCAGTGCTCCGAGATGGGCTTGAGATACAGTGCGCCCCAGACGATCTCGGCCAGGGTGGCGGCCAGTTCGGCGTCATAGTCGCCGGGCTTGGTCGGGAGGTTCTGCTGGCAGGCCCGCTCGACCATCCACGTCAGCGCGCTGGCCGTGGTGAGCGCGGCCAGCTCCGGGCGGATCGAGCCGTCCGCCTGGCCGTCTTCGATGACGTGGGTGAGCTGCTCGGAGATGCCGGTCAGCAGTTCGCGATACGTGTCCGCCGTCAGCGGGTCGTAGGCGGCCATCTCGTTGAGCGCGACCAGCACCGCCTGGTGGCGCCGGTAGGTGGCGATGATGCGGCTCATCGCGGTCCGCACGTCCTCGGGGTCACGGCGCCCGGCCACGCTCCACCAACTCCGCGCGCCGTCGGTCAGATCGCCGAATACCTGGCCCGCAAGCCGGCGCAGCAGATGCCCCTTGTCCTCGAAGTAGATGTAGAAGCTGGCCCGGGAGATGCCGGCCTCACCGGAGAGCCGATCCACGCTGAGTTCGGTGAAGCTCGCGCCGTCGCGCATCAGCCGTTCGGTGGCGTCCAGCAGCCGGCGCTCCATCCGCTCGCGCCGCTGCTCGCGGCCCAGGCTGCGGTTGCCCTGCGGCTTGCGGGTGAGCGACGGCATGCGCCGAGCATAACCGAGTACTCGACATATTGACTAGACAGATTGTCTAGGCATATCGTCGCAGGGAGCCTGTGACCGGTGTCATACGAGACGGAGGATCACCACCATGGCCGTGCTGACGGGCAAGTCCGGGACCGACAAGTCCGGCCGTGCCTACGACGAGATCGATCTGTCCTCGCGCGCGTTCTGGTCCACCACCGCGGCCGATCGGGAGCGCTCCTTTGCCGTGCTGCGGGCCGAGCGGCCGGTGAGCTGGCATCCACCGGTCGAGGATTCGCTGATGCCCGATCCGGCCGACCCCGGCTTCTGGGCGGTCACCCGGCGCTCCGACATCGTCGCGGTGAGCCGCAACAACGACGTCTTCCTGTCCGGCCACGGGGTGATGTTCGAGAGCATCCCGGTGGAGCTGCTCGAGGCGTCGCAGTCGTTCCTGGCGATGGACCCGCCGCGACACACCAAGCTGCGCAAGCTCGCTCACGCCGCGCTGAGCCCCCGCCAGGTCCGCCGCATCGAAGACTCGATCAAGGCCAACGCCAAGACCATCGTCGAAGAGCTCCGATCCGCAGGCAGCGGCGCGGATTTCGTCGACCACTGCGCCAAGGAACTGCCCATCCGCACCCTGTCGGACATGATGGGGATTCCGGAATCCGAACGTGAGCGCATGGCGCACGCCACCGATGCCCTGGTCTCCTGGGCGGACCCGCAGTTCCTCGCCGGACGCCCGGCGCTGGAGGTCCTGTTGGAAAACCAAATGTATCTGCACCAAGTCGTCGGCACGCTGGCCACCGAACGTCGCGAACACCCGGGTGACGACCTGATCAGCAGCCTGGTCATCGCCGAAGTCGACGGCGACCGGCTGGAAGACGCGGAGGTGGCGGCGTTCTTCGTCCTGCTGTCGGTGGCGGGCAACGACACCACCCGTCAGACCATCAGTCATACCCTGCGGGCGCTCACCGATTTTCCCCGCGAGAAGGCATGGCTGCTCGAGGATTTCGACAACCGAATCGGCACGGCCATCGAGGAGTTCATCCGGTGGGCGACGCCGGTGATGACCTTCCGCCGCACCGCCGCAACGGATATCGAGCTGGGCGGTCAGGCCATCCGGGCGGGGGAGAAGGTGGTCATGTTCTACCCGTCCGGCAACTGGGACACCGAGGCGTTCGACCACCCGGAGCGCTTGAACCTTAGCCGCGACCCCAACCCCCACGTCGGCTTCGGCGGTGGCGGGCTGCACTTCTGCCTCGGTGCCCACGTCGCGCGCGCGCAGCTGCGCGCCATCTTCGGCGAGCTGTTCCGTCAACTGCCCGACATCGCGGCAGGCGAGCCGTCCTACCTGGCGGGCAACTTCGTGCACGCCATCCGCAGCATGCCGTGCACCTTCTAATGCGTTGCCAGGGGCGCTAACTCGTCGGCGAGCAGGGCCAGCAACTCAGAGCAGCCGCCATCGACCTTGACGCTGGCCAGATCGTCGCCGCGGGTACCGCCACGGTTGACGATGGCCACCGGGATGCCCAGCGCGGCGGCGTGACGCACAAACCGGTAGCCGGAGAACACGGTCAGCGACGAACCGGCGACCAGCAGCGCATCCGCCGCCTCGACCAACCTATACGCTTGGGCCACAACGTCTTTGGGGACGCTTTCGCCGAAGTAGACGATGTCGGGCTTGAGCATGCCGCCGCAGCGCTCGCAATCCAGATACCGGAACGACGCGGTGTCCGCGACGACGGCGTCGGCGTCGGGCGCCACCGCCAGCCCACCGATGGCCTCGGCGCGCTCGATGAATCCGGGGTTGAGCTCTTCCAGCCGGTCGGCCAGCGCGGCGCGGGCCATGGTGGAGCCGCAGCTCAGGCAGATCACCCGCGCGTAGGTGCCGTGCAGGTTGATGACGTTTCGGCTGCCCGCCTTGGAGTGCAGCAGATCGACGTTCTGGGTGATCACACCTGTGACCACCGACGCGTCCTCAAGCGCGGCCAGCGCCCGGTGGCCCGCGTTGGGCAGCGTGTCGGCCATGTGGCGCCAACCGACGTGGTTGCGCGCCCAATACCGCTGCCGAAACGCCGGATCGCTGGTGAACTGGCGGATGGTCATCGGGTTGCTCGGCGGCGAATCGGGCCCGCGGTAATCGGGGATGCCCGAATCGGTGGACAGGCCCGCGCCCGTCAGCACCGCGATCCGGCGCCCTGCCAACAGCGTGACCAGTTCCGGGGATTCTGCGCAGCCGACGGTCACCACACCCAGAGTACGAGGCTCAGCCCAGGCAGTCCGCGGCCGTCGTGAGCTCGGCGGACATGTTCTGCTCCATCATCTTCAGGGCGGCCTCACACAGTTCGTTGTCGATCCCGGCGACGGCGTCGGTGGGGATAACGACGGGGAAATGGCGCACGTAGGCGTCCAGCGCGGTGTAGAGAATGCACTGCTCGGTGACCTGGCCGGTCAGGATCACCCGCTTGGTCTCCAGCCGGTTGAGCAAGTAGTCCAGGGGTGACGCGTAGAAAGCGCTGTGCCGCACCTTGGTCATCACGCGGCACTCGTCGGCCGGCAGGATCGGCTTCACCAGATCGGGCCTGGCCCCGTCGCATGCGGACCGGACGATATCGGAGAACTGGGCGGTGAAATCGCCGTAGTTGTCGTTGATGTACACCAAGTCGACGTCGTCGGTTTCACGGGCCCGGCGGACCAAATCGGTCAAAGGCTCGATGATCTTCTCGACATTGGGTATTAAATTTTCAGCGTCGGGATGCTGATACGTGTTCAACATGTCGACTACCAGGACAGCAGTGTCGCTCATGTCGTCGGGGATACCCGGCCGCGGCGAGTTGACACGCCAGCGACGACAATGGAAGGGCGATGGACTTTTACAACGCTTACAGCCAGGGGTTCGTCCGCGTCGCCGCATGCACCCACCACACCGCCATCGGTGACCCGGCCGCCAACGCCGAGACGGTCCTGCGGATGGCGCAGGAGTGCCACGACGACGCCGTCGCGCTGGCCGTGTTCCCGGAGCTGACCCTGTCCGGCTATTCCATCGAAGACATCCTGCTGCAAGACCTGCTGCTCGACGACGTCGAGACGGCCATCGAGGAGATCGTCGCGGCGTCGGCCGAGCTGCTGCCGGTGTTGGTCGTCGGTGCCCCGCTGCGTCATCGGCACCGGATCTACAACGCCGCGGTGGTGATCCATCGCGGCGCGGTGCTGGGGGTGGCCCCGAAGTCGTACCTGCCCACCTATCGGGAGTTCTACGAGCGCCGCCAGATCGCACCCGGCGATGACGAGCGTGGCACCATCCGGCTGGCCGGCGTCGAGGCGCCGTTCGGTCCCGACCTGCTCTTCACGGCTTCCGACGTGCCCGGCTTCGTGCTGCACGTGGAGATTTGCGAGGACATGTTCGTGCCGATTCCGCCGAGCGCCGAGGCCGCGCTGGCGGGTGCGACGGTGCTGGCCAACCTGTCCGGCAGCCCGATCACGATCGGGCGCGCCGAGGACCGCTGCCTGCTGGCCCGGTCGGCCTCGTCGCGTTGCCTGGCCGCCTACGTGTATTCGGCTGCCGGAGAAGGCGAATCGACGACGGATCTGGCCTGGGACGGCCAAACCATGGTGTTCGAAAACGGCGTGATGCTGGCCTCCTCCGAGCGCTTTCCCAAGGGGGAGCGGCGCAGCATCGCCGACGTCGACGTCGAACTGCTTCGCTCGGAGCGGCTGCGGATGGGCACCTTCGATGACAACCGGCGCCACCACCGGACGACCACGGATGCCTATCGGCACATCGAATTTCGGTTGGACCCACCCGGCGGGGACATCGGCCTGCGCCGCGAAATCGAGCGCTTCCCCTTCGTCCCCGCCGATCCGCAACGGCTGGAACAGGATTGCTTCGAGGGCTACAACATCCAGGTCGCCGGCCTCGAACAGCGCCTGCGCGCGCTGGATTTCCCGAAGGTGGTCATCGGGATCTCCGGTGGACTGGACTCGACGCACGCCCTGATCGTGGCCGCCCGCGCGATGGATCGCGAACAACGGCCGCGCAGCGACATTTTGGCGTTCACGCTGCCCGGCTTCGCCACCGGGGACCGCACCAAACGCAACGCGTCCGAGCTGTGCCGCACGCTGGGTGTGACGTTCGCGGAGATCGACATTCGCCAGAGCGCGGAACTGATGCTCAAGGAGATGGATCACCCGTTCGCGCGCGGTGAAAAGGTGTACGACGTCACCTTCGAAAACGTCCAGGCCGGTTTGCGCACCGACTACCTGTTCCGGTTGGCCAACCAGCGTGGCGGCATCGTGCTGGGCACCGGCGACCTGTCCGAGTTGGGACTGGGCTGGTCGACCTACGGGGTGGGCGACCAGATGTCGCACTACAACGTCAACGCCGGCGTGCCCAAAACACTGGTCCAGCACTTGATCCGCTGGGTCATCTCGTCCGAGCAGTTCGAACCGGAGGTCAGCGAGGTGCTCCAGTCGGTGCTCGACACCGAGATCACCCCGGAGCTGGTGCCCAGCGGCGAGGAAGAAGAGCTGCAGAGCAGCGAAGCAAAAGTGGGACCATTTGCGCTGCAGGACTTTTCATTGTTCCATGTGCTTCGCTTCGGATTCCGGCCGTCCAGGATCGCCTTTTTGGCCTGGCACGCCTGGAGCGATCCCGACCACGGCATCTGGCCCCCCGGCTTCCCCGAGGACAAGCGGCCGTCCTACACGCTCAAGGAGATCCGGCACTGGCTGCAGGTCTTCGTGCAGCGGTTCTATTCGTTCAGCCAGTTCAAGCGCTCGGCGCTGCCGAACGGGCCCAAGGTGTCGCACGGGGGTTCGCTGTCGCCGCGGGGGGATTGGCGCGCGCCGTCCGACATGTCCGCGCGCATCTGGCTCGACGAGATCGAACGCGAAATCCCCAAGGACTAGCCTGCGCGCACGGGCCCGCCCGGATCACCGAGCGGGCCTGCGAGCATTCGCGCTCACGCCTTGGCGCGCCGCCACCCCTGGTACTGCACTTCGGCGAACACCAGCGTGTAAGCGCCGGCCGCCAGGTTCAACACGACGCCGGCCGACGTCAACGGAAAGACGTCCGCGAGCACCAGAACGATCGCGGCCACCGTGTATGCCACGTTGGCGATGATGACGCCCATGCCGGCGCGCCGCACCGATGGCAGGCTGGCCAGCCCGAACACCACCACGCCGTACGCGATCAAGAACGCGGCCATGGCGTACTCGAACGCCTTCGTGGTGCCCGAGAGGTCGGCGAGCCAGCCGGCAAACGGCAGACCGGCCAGCCCGACCAGCCCGCTGATGGCGGCGTCGGCGCGCATGGCGAGCCGAAGCAAGCCGTCCCGGGTACCGGTGCGGTCAAGCGTGATAGCGGACATGATGTTCCTTCCTCTGGCGGACTGCGATCGCTACCGACGCTGCTCCCAGCCCACTGCCAGATCGACGCCGGGCGCTGCCAAACACTGCCAACCGCAGGTCAGCGGGGCGATCGGTGGCTAGCGCTCGTAGGTTCCGGTCAGCGTGCCCCGCGCCAGCACGTGACCGCGCATCGCGGCCAGCAGCCCCTTGGCGTTGGTCACGGCGTCCGGAATGGTGACATCGAGCGCGAATACCTGAAAGCGGTAGTGGTGTGGCCCATGGCCGGGGATCGGCCGTGGCCCGGCATAGCCGCGGTGACCCAGGTCGGCCCGCGGGAAGCGGATTCCCGGGCATCCCGGCTGCAGCGCACCCGCGGCCACGCCGCCGACGCTCGGGTCGATCACCGCGACGGTGTGCAACAGGGGCCGGGGCAGCGGGACGTCGACGTCGTCCATGACGAGCACGACCTGGCGGGTGCGGCCCGGCAGCGCGTCCCAGCGCAACGGCGGGGAGGCGTTGTCGCCGACGCCCTTGCCGGCGCTGGACGCCGGCATGGCGCCCCCGTCGGTGAACGCGGTGCTGGTTACGGCGATGGTCGTGGGTGCCTCGAACGCGCCGCCGGCGAGCGGGCTTCGGCGGGCACCCGCGCGCACCCCGCGCAACGCCCGGCCCAGACGCTCGATCACGCGCCGCTGCCCGCGCCGCGCATCGCCACCGCGGGTGAGCGCAGCAGGTCGCCCATTTCGGCGGGCAGGTAGCCCTGCCGGGCGAGCCGGGGCAGCACACCGCCGCTCTCGATGATGTCGAGGATCAGGTCGGGCAGGCGCGCGACGGTGCCCGCGGCCCCGGTGGTGTCGTTGTGCCAGCTGCCGTCGCCGAGGTCGAAGGTTCCGGTGTCGCCGTCGCTGAACGCCGAGGTGGCCTCGGGGACGGTGATCGCCGGCAGCCCGGAGTTCACGGCGTTGCGGAAGAACAGCGAGTTGAATTCCTCGGCGACCAGGCCGGCGACGCCGAGTTCGACGAACAGCGCCGCCACGGGGCGTGACGAGCCGAGCCCGAAGTTCTTGCCGGCCAACACGATATCGCCGGGGGAGACGTCGTCGGTCCAGCCGGGCCGCACCTCGTAGAAGATGTGCTTGGCGGCCTCGGCCGGATCCATCTTCATGGCGAACGCCGGATACATGGCGTCGGTGTTCAGGTTGTCGCCGAACACCCATACCTTGCCGCTGAAGCGCAGTGTCATGCGGTCACACTCCTCGGGTCGCTGATGTAGCCGGTGACCGCGGATGCGGCGACGGTGGCCGGGGAGGCCATAAAGATTTCGGCCTCGTTGCTGCCCATGCGCCCGGTGAAGTTACGGGTGCTGGCCGTGATGCAGACCTCGCCCGGCCCCACCACACCCATGTGGTAGCCGAAGCAGGCGCCGCAGGTGGAGTTGGTGACGACGGCGCCGGCGTCGGCGAGGTCCTGAAGGTAGCCGCGACGCATGGCCTCGCGGTACACGGCCTGGGACGCGGGCGTGATCAGCAGCCGCACGCCCGGCGCAACGGTCTTGCCGCGCAACACCTGCGCGGCGATCTGCAGGTCCTCGAGTTGTCCGTTGGCGCAGGAACCGATGAAGGCCTGATCGATTTTCTGTCTGCCCAATCGTGATACCGGCGATCCGTTGCGGCTGACGGTGCCCGGCCGCGCCACGTACGGTTCCAGCGCCGCCAGGTCCACTCGCCGCACGTCCTGATAGGCGGCATCGGAATCCGGTGAGACGGCCTCGAATCCGGTGACGCCGCGTTCGGCGAGGAACGACGCCAACACATCGTCGGGCTCGAATGTGCTGAAATCGGCCGACACCTCGGCGCCCTGCGTCGCGATGGTCCGCCGGTCGTGCATCGGGATGCCGGCCAGGCCGGGCCCGCCGAATTCGAGGTTCTGATTGGGCGCATCGCCGTACTCGTTGGCGATGTGCAGGAAGATGTCCTTGCCGCTCACCACGTCCGGCTTGGCGCCGTCGAATTCGTAGCGGATCGTCGGCGCGACCTGGAACCACGTGGAGCCGGTGCACATGATCGAATAGATCTCGGCGGGACCCAGGCCACGGGCGGCGGTGTTGTACGCGCCGGCCGCACAGGTATGAGAGTCGGTGCAGGCCAACAGTTCTCCCGGGCGCGCCAAGCCGTTCTCGGCGATCACCTGATGGCAGATGCCGTGGCGGCCGACGTCGTAGAAGCGCTCGATGCCGAAGTCGGCGACGAATCTGCGGGCGTGCTGACCGCCCTCGGCGTCCTTGATGGTCGGGGCGGGCACGGCGTGATCCATGATCACCGCGAGCTTGTCGGGATCGTGAATTCGGTTGGGCTGTATCCACATGGTGCCGAACTGCAGGTCGATCAGGACGGTCATGTCCACGTCGACCACGACGGTGTCACCCGGGGCCACCGAGTCCAACCCGGCCTTGCGGGCGAAGATCTTTTCGATGACGGTCATGCCCATGAGCGGTCCCCGATCTGTGCGTACTTGTCGTCGAGCGCCCGCCATTGCGCCATGCCCACCAGGTTGAAGAAGTCTTCCGGGGAGCTCGGCAGCTGGGTGGCGAGGTCGGTGCCGTTGAGTTCGCACAGGCTCTGCAGCATGGCGAACGTCGTCTGCATCAACAGATTGCTCGGATGGATGGCGATCGCGTAACCCAACTCCTGCAGGCGCGACGCCGACTGCAACGGTGTGAGGCCGCCGAGCACCAGGTTGATCAGCAGGGGGGCGTCCACTTCGGCTGCGATGCGCTCGATTTCGCCGACGTCCTGCGGCGCCTCGACGAAAATGATGTCGGCCCCGGCTTGTGCGTACCGGTTGGCGCGCTCGATCGCGGCGTCCAGCCCGAGTGGGCCGCGCGCGTCGGTGCGGGCCACCACCAGCAGGTTGTCGTCGGATCTGGCATCCAGTGCGGCCGCCAGCGTCCGTTCGAACACCGTCGCGTCGACGACCTGCTTGTCCGGCAGGTGCCCGCAGCGTTTGGGAAATACCTGGTCCTCCAACTGGATGGCGGCCACCCCGGCCGCGTCGTAGGAACGGACGGTGCGCACCACGTTCATGGGTCCGCCATAGCCGGTATCGGCGTCGGCGATCAGGGGCACGTCGCCCAGGGCGTCGGTGACCATCGCGACCCGATCGGCCATTTCCGTCGCGGTGACCAGGCCGATGTCGGGCAGTCCGAATCCCGACGCGGCCACACCGGCGCCGGTCAGATATGCCGCGACGTGTCCGGTCCGTCTGGTCAGGTGTGCCGATATTCCGTCGAAAACGCCCGGCGCGACGATCAATTCGCGCTTGTTCAACAATTCTTTGAGCCGAGAGCGGGCCGGTGTTGTCGCCATCCGAGTCCTTTCAGTCCAGTGCGCCCGCGACGGGGCCGGCGAGCACATCGATGAGGTCGTTGATGTCGGTCAGGTCGTCGAGCCCGGTCACCGCGCGCTCGATCGCCGCGGCGCGGCCGCGACTGGTGACCCGGTCGGCCAGGGCGTGGAACTTGGCCACCAGTTCGTCGTTGGTGACCGGATCGTCGGGCGCGCCGTGCGGCAGGGCGACGCGCGCGCGGCGCACGGTTCCATCCCGGGTGGTCACCGCGAGGTCGGTGCGGAACTTCTCGGTGATGCCGGCGTCGGCCAGCGATTCGTCGAGGTGCACCGTGGTGGCCGCGATCAGTGACCAGATGTCGTCGGCATCAAGGCGCGCGGGGGTGAACTGTTCGGGCAGCACGTTGCCGTCGAGCAGCGCGGCCGCGGTGGCGTATCCGATGTTCATCTGGGCCCCGATCGGGGGGAGCGGGCGCTGCGGCTGCCACCACCCATGCTTGTACACGGTCTCCCCGACGGTGATGTCGACCGACGAGATATCTTCCGGTGCAATCGAATTCCGCAATTCCCGGGCGGCGTCGATGGCGCCGTGCAGCCCACCCATCGCCGCATAGGATTTGACCATGATGACGGTGGTCTCCCAGCGCTGGCCGAGCTCGCCGGTCAGCGCCGCGGCATCCGGGTTGTGGCCCTCACCGAAAACGCTGAGGAAGCCGCCGTATTCGCGCTCGAACACCCGCTTGATTCCGGTGTAACCGCCGGCCGCCAGACCCGCAGCGTAGAAGCCGTTGCGGGCGGCCAGGCCGTGGTGCATGCGTTTGCTCATCGCTTCGTATTGAGCGGCCATCAAACCCGCCGACTGGGTTGCGGCCAAACCCAGGGCGTCCTCCAGCTGCGCCGGTGGCAGGCCGCGCAATTTGCCGGACGCCATTGCCGCCGAATGGGTGCCGAAGACGGGTCCCGAATGCCATCCGCGGTCCAGCATTTGGGTGCCGTGCAGGGTGTAGCCGACGCGCGGACCCACCTCGAACCCGACGATGGCCGCCAGTGCCAGGTCGGCCCCGGTCGTCGGCACCGGGCGTGTCGACGCCGTCGACAGCAGCGCCGGGATGAGCAGCGAGCAGCTGTGCAGCGGGGCCAGCGGATGGAAATCGTCGAGTTCGAAACCCTGGATGAACGTGCCGTTGAGCACCGCGGCCGCGGGCGCGCTGGTCCGCTGTCCGGTGCCGATCACGACGCTGTCGCCGGATCCCTCCAGACCCAGCACGGCGTCGGTGGCGACGCGCGACCACGGTAATTGGGCGCCCACCAGGGCGCAGCCGACGCCGTCGAGCAGGAGGTGTTTGGCGCGCTCGACGACGGTGGGCGGGACGTCGTCGAGCGTGAGATCGGCGACCCAGGTGGCCAGGCGCCCGGTCGGTCCGGCCGGATCGGTGGCGGCCCGCTGCTGCACCGCGGTCATCGCGACCCCCTCGGGCTAGTAGACGTGTGAGTTGTTATATGTCTATAACAACTAATGCGGTCGCGCAAGGGAGGCGGTGTGGAAGCATTGGGCACCGTGCAGCAGCGCAGCGACAAGGCCGGCCCGGTGTCCGCGGCCGCCGGTGTGCCGTTGCACCGGCAGCTGTTCCTGGTGCTGCACGACGAGATCGACCGCGGGGTCATCGCCCCCGGCGAGGCGTTGCCTACCGAGCAGACGCTGTGCGATCAGTTCGGGGTCTCCCGCATCACCGTGCGCCGCGCGCTGGCCGACCTTGCCGAACAGGGCTACATCGAGCGCAGGCAGGGTGTGGGTTCTTTTGTGCGCCAACATGATCCGGCCGACGTGCCCGCGAGTCGCTCATACCTGCAAGAACTGCGTCAGACCCAATTCGAAACCGAGGTCGAGGTCGTCGAACTGGGCACCCGGCCGCCCCCACGGGTGGTCGCCGAAACCCTGCGGCGCGGCGGCGATCTGCTGCACATCGTGCGGGTGCGGCGGCAACGCAGGACCGGTGAGCCGTTGCTGGTGACCGACGCTTGGCTGCCCCCGGAGCTGGCCCCGGTGCTGACCGAGGCGGCGTTGCGGCGCGCGCCGCTCTACGAGCTGTTGTCCGACAATGCAGTCACGGTGAACCGGGTGCGGCACGAGATCACGGCCGAAATCGCGGGTCCGCGCAACGCGCACCTGCTCGACATGCCGATCGGCGCCGCCGTGTTGCGGGTCAACCGCCTCGTGTACGCGGCCGACGCACCGCATCACTACCTGTCGGGCCTACTGTCGCCGAGCCGAAGTCGTGTGCTGCTCAGCCAGTCCGCCGACGAGCTCGAAACCGGCGACGGCCTGCGAATCGCCCACGATGTCGGCGGGCGCAGCGGCTAGGACGCGCCCCGCAGCGCCTTGTCGATCGCCTGGGCGTCCGGCGCGCAATCACCGGCGCCGGCGACAAGGGTCGCCAGCGCACCCGCTGCGCAGGCTCGCTGCAACGCCAGTCGCCGCTGATCCGCCGAGCCGGGGTTGGGTGGCCAATTCGCGGCCAGGACGCCGGCGAACACGTCACCGGCTCCGGCGGTGTCCACCGCGGCCACCGTCGGGGCCGGTACCGTGTATTCGCCGTCCGCGCCAACGTAACGGGCGCCGTGCGCGCCCAGCGTCACGACCAAATGTTCTGGGCGCCAGGGCCATTCGTCGGCCTCCTCTTCGTTGGTGATCACCACGTCCGCCGCGGCCGCCAAGTCACCCAACGAGCCGGGATCCTGGCCGGCCGGCGAAGCGTTCACGACGACGACCGCTCCGGCCGAGCGCGCGTGGTGCGCGGCCGCGACGGCCGTGGGCACCGGAATCTCGAGCTGGGTCAACATCACATCGCAGTCGCCGACGACCGAGCGGGCACGCTCGTCGCTGAGCGTGAAGCGACCGTTGGCGCCCGGCGCCACCACGATCGTGTTCTCGGCGTTGGCGTCGACCACCACGATGGCCGTGCCGCTGGGTCCGGGGATTTCGACGGCCCCGTCGAGCCCGACGCCGTTGGCCTCGAGGTGCGAGCGCAGTCGGCCCGCGGCCGCGTCATCGCCGAGCGCTCCGACGAACTGCACCGTCGCGCCCGCGCGCGCCGCCGCCACCGCCTGATTGCCCCCCTTGCCGCCGGGGGTGTGCGTCAACGACGACGCCAAAACCGTTTCGCCAGGCCGTGGAAGGGCGTCCACGCCCAACGACAGATCGAGATTCACGCTGCCCACTACACAAACGCGTGTCATGCCGCCGACGTTAGTCGGGCCGGGATGCCAAAGCACACCGGGGCGACCGGCGCTTTCGACGCCGAATCGCGTCCTGGCAAACGCCGAATATCTCGATGTCCGCGCGATATTCTGCTGCGTTAGGGGTGCAGGATCGAACGAGAAAAGGGCAGGCGATTGACCACGAGCGAGCTGACGGACGCCGAACCCCATACCGATACCGGTCCGGCCCAACCGGCCGCAAAGCGCGTGCGGCAGCGCGCCCTGGCCCGCTTCCGGTTCGGTATCCAGTCCAAGATCTTGATCACGATGCTGCTGTCGAGCATTTTGGGTGTGGCGGTGATCGGCCTCATCGGCGCCGTGTCCGGCCGTAACGCGTTGCGCCAAGTCGAATCGGAACGGTTGATCGAGTTGCGCGAGTCGCAGAAGCGGGCCGTACAGGCGCTGTTCCGGGAGGTCTCGAATTCGCTGATCGTCTACAGCGGCGGCTTCAGCGTCAACGAGGCGATGACGACGCTGACCACCGGATTCGGTCAGCTGGGCAACGCCACGATCACGCCCGTGCAACAACAGTCGCTGGTCAACTATTACGACGACGACATGATCAAACCGATCAAGCAGATCACCGGGGACACCATTGACATCAGGGCGGTCCTGCCAAGTTCCAACGCGCAGAAATACATTCAGGCTTACTACACCGCCGCCCCCCGGCCGGGCCCCGACGGCCTGCCCGTCCAGGACGCCGGTGACGGCAGCGCATGGTCGGCGGCCAACGCCCGCTTCGACTTCTACATGCGCGGCATCGTGACCCGATTCGACTATCAGGACGCGCTGCTGCTCGACATGCAGGGAAATGTCGTCTACAGCGTGATGAAGGGGCCCGATCTGGGCACCAACATCCTCACGGGCCCCTATCGCGAATCCAAGCTGCGGGAGGCATACCAAAAGGCCTTGGCGTCCAACGACCTCGACTTCGTCTGGATCACCGACTTTCAGCAGTACCAGCCGCACCTGGACACCCCCACGGCGTGGGTGGTGTCACCGGTCGGCATGAACGGCAAATTCGAAGGCGTGATGGCGCTGCCGGTTCCGGTCGCGAAGATCAACAAGATCATGACCGCCGACAAACGCTGGGACGCCGCCGGAATGGGGCCGGCGACCGAGACCTATCTGGCGGGCCCCGACGACCTGATGCGTTCCGATTCGCGGGATTTCATTGAGGACCCGAAGGGCTATCGGCGCCAGGCGATCGACGCCGGCACGCCACCCGATGTGGTGGACCGAGCGCTCCGGCTGGGCAGCACCACCCTGGTGCAGCCGGTCGACACGGCCGGGCTGCGCGCGGCCCAGCGCGGCGAGACGGGGGTGGTCAGCGCCACCGACTACACCGGCAACAGGGAGCTGGAAGCCTATGCGCCGCTGAGTATCCCCAATTCCGACCTGCACTGGTCGATCCTGGCGACGCGCGACAACTCCGATGCGTTCGCCCGCCTCGGCAGGTTCAGCAAGACGCTAGTGGTGGCGGTCGCCGCGATGATCTTCGCCATCTGTGTGGCCTCGATGTTCGTCGCGCAGGCCGCGGTGCGACCGGTCCGGCGTCTCGAGGAAGGCACCCGCAAGATCAGCTCGGGTGACTACGAGATCAATATCCCCGTCCGGCGCCGCGACGAAATCGGGGATCTCACAGCGGCTTTCAACGAAATGAGCCGCAACCTGGCCATCAAGGAAGAGCTGCTCAACGAGCAACGCCGGGAAAACGACCGCCTGTTGCTGGCGCTGATGCCCGAGTCGGTGCTGCGGCGCTATCGCGAGGGCGAGGAGACCATCGCCCAGAAACATCAGGACGTGGCCGTCATCTACGCCGACATCGTCGGCCTCGACGAGATTTCCAGCGACGTGCCGGAAGACGAATTGGTCGCGACCGTCAACGATCTCTTCCGGCAATTCGATTCGGCGGCCGAAGCCCTTGGTGTCGAACGGATTCGGACGTTCCACAACGGATATCTGGCCAGTTGCGGGGTGGTCACGCCCCGGCTGGACAGCATCCACCGCGCCGTCGACTTCGCCCTGGAAATCGGTCGCATCATCGATCGGTTCAACAGCCAGGCGGCACACCAGCTGGGGCTGCGTGTCGGCGTCAACACGGGCAACGTGGTCAGCGGGCTGGTCGGCCGGTCCAGCCTGGTCTATGACATGTGGGGCGGCGCGGTCAGCCTGGCCTATCAAATGCACAGCGGCGCACCGCAACCGGGCATCTATGTCAGCTCGCAGGTGTACGAGGCGATGCGAGATGTCCGGCAGTTCACCCCCGCCGGCACGATCTCCGTCGGCGGTACCGACCAGGCCATCTACCGGTTGCAGGAGCGCTGATGAACCTGTTCAACTCGTCGTGGTTCTATTGGGCGATCGGCATCGCGGTCGGGTTGCCACTCGGGTTGATCGCGCTCACCGAGCTGCACGACGCGCTGCTGCGCAGGAACAGTCCGCTCGCCAGGCAGGTGAGCCTGCTGCGCAACTACCTGCTGCCGCTCGGTGCGCTGTTGTTGCTGCTGGTCCAGGCCTCCCAGGTCCCCGCCGGCGACGTTCCGGTGCGCGTCCTCACCACGGTTTTCGGTCTGCTGGTGCTCGTCCTCGTGCTGTCCGGCCTCAACGCCACGATGTTCGAAGGCGCGCCCGAAAAGAGTTGGCGCAAAAGGCTACCCGGCATCTTCCTGGACTGCGCGCGGTTGGTGGTGATCGGCGTCGGCCTGGCGGTGATGTCGTCCTACATCTGGGGTGTGCGGATCGGCGGCATCTTCACCGCGCTGGGCGTCACGTCGGTCGTCATCGGTCTGATGTTGCAGAACTCCGTCGGCCAGATCGTGTCGGGCTTGTTCATGCTGTTCGAGCAGCCCTTCCGCATCGACGAGTGGCTGGACACCGGCACCGCGCGCGGACGGGTGGTCGAGGTCAACTGGCGCGCCGTGCACATCGATACCGGCAGCGGGATTCGGGTCATGCCGAACGCGATGCTCGCCGGCAATGCGTTCACCAATCTGAGCCGCCCGCCCGGCACCCACAAGCTGGCGGTGACGACCACGTTCTCCACCGTCGACCCGCCGGACCGGGTGTGTGCGCTGCTGTCGCGCATCGCTGAGGGGCTGCCTCAGCTCAAGGCCGGCAGCGTGCCGCGGACGGTCCCGGTGGGAGCGGGCGAGTACCGCACGACCATCGGGTTGAATTCACCGGCGGACGCCGGCGCCGCCAAGGCGATCTTCTTGCGCTGGGCCTGGTATGCCGCGCGACGGGAGGACCTGCACCTCGACGGCGCCGACGACGACTTCTCCACCATCGAACGGGTCGAGCATGCGTTGCACACGGTGGTGGCGCCGGCGCTGCGGATCGGCGCCGAGGAGCAGCGATCGCTGCGGTCCGCCGCGAGGATCGTCCGGTACGGCGCCGACGAGGTGGTGGAGTACGCCGGCCAGGTGCCCACGACCATGACGTTCCTGGTCGCCGGGCGGGTGCAGCTGACCGCGACCGCCGACGACGGGTCGACGGTGCCGATCAGCACGCTGGTCGAGGGGTCGTTCCTGGGGCTGACGGCGCTGACCCGGCAGCCGAATCTGGCCAGTGCGTACGCGCTGGAAGAGGTGACGGCGCTGGAAATCGACCGGGAACACATCGAACACCTGGTGACGCGGGCGCCCCTGCTGCTGCAGAACTTTGGCAACATCATCGAGGAGCGGCGCAGCAAGGTGCGCAGCGCCCGGCGCGGTGAGCGGGTCGGGTAGTGGCGATCGCGAGCGCGGCGGTGCCGGGCGATGCGGGTCGCCACCGTCGGTGGTAGTGGCGATCGCGAGCGCGGCGGTGCCGGGCGATGCGGGTCGCCACCGTCGGGGTAACGGGCCGCCTCACCCTGGCTTTTTTCGCCGGATACCCTGGTTCAATGAGTCTGCAAGCACCATCGCTTCCTGACTTGCGCCAGGAGGTGCACAACGCCGCACGCCGCGCCAGGGCCGCATCCCGTGTCCTGGCGTTGTTGCCGACGGTTGCCAAGGACCAGGCGCTGAGCTCCGCGGCCGACGCGATCACCGCCCACACCGAGTTGATTTTGTCGGCCAACGCCGAAGACCTCGAGGCCGCCCGGGCCGCCGGGACGCCCGCGGCGATGCTGGACCGGTTGGCATTGGACTCCAAGCGCGTTGAGGGCATCGCCGCCGGCCTGCGCCAGGTCGCCGGGCTGCCGGACCCGGTCGGGGAGGTGTTGCGCGGCTACACGTTGCCCAACGGGCTGCAGCTGCGTCAGCAGCGGGTACCGCTCGGGGTCGTCGGCATGATCTACGAGGGCCGGCCCAACGTGACCGTCGATGCCTTCGGTCTGGCGCTGAAGTCCGGCAACGCCGTGTTGTTGCGCGGGAGTTCGTCGGCGGCCCGGTCCAACCAGGCGCTGGTCCAGGTGCTGCGCGCCTCGCTGGTCAGCGAGGACCTGCCCGCCGATGCGGTGCAACTACTTTCGGCCGATGATCGCTCGACTGTGACGCATTTGATCCAGGCGCGCGGCCTGGTCGACGTAGTGATTCCGCGCGGCGGCGCGAGCCTGATCAACGCGGTGGTTCGCGACGCGCAGGTGCCCACCATCGAGACCGGCGTCGGCAACTGCCACGTGTACGTGCACGACGGCGCCGACCTGGACGTGGCAGAGCGAATCCTGCTGAATTCCAAGACCCGTCGGCCCAGCGTCTGCAACGCCGCCGAGACGCTGCTGGTCGACGTCGCGATCGCCGAAGAGGCGCTGCCCCGGCTGGTGAACGCCCTGCAAGACGCCGGCGTGACGGTGCACGGCGGATTCTCCAAGGATGCGCACGAGGACGACCTGCGCCGGGAGTACCTGTCGATGGACATCGCGGTGGCGGTGGTCGACGGCATCGACGCCGCGATCGCGCACATCAACGAGTACGGCACCGGACACACCGAGGCCATCGTGACCACCAATATGGCTGCGGCGCAAAAGTTTACCGACGGTGTTGACGCTGCCGCGGTGATGGTGAACGCGTCCACCGCCTTCACCGACGGCGAGCAGTTCGGTTTCGGTGCCGAAATCGGCATCTCCACCCAGAAACTGCATGCCCGCGGTCCGATGGGGCTGCCCGAATTGACCTCGACCAAATGGATCGCGTGGGGAGACGGACAGACCCGTCCGGTCTGATGCCCCGCGTGCAGCAAGTGCTTTAGGAGAACCGATTGTGAGTGTGCCCGCCCGGTCCAAGCCGTTGTTCGACGACATCGACGACGTCTCGCGGCGGTTGGCCGAGACCGGCTACCTGCCCGACACCGCCACCGCGACGGCAGTGTTCTTGGCCGACCGGCTCGGCAAGCCGTTGCTGGTGGAAGGGCCGGCCGGCGTGGGCAAGACCGAGTTGGCCCGCGCCATCGCGCAGGCCACCGGCTCGGGCCTGGTGCGCCTGCAGTGCTACGAGGGCGTCGACGAGGCCCGCGCGCTCTACGAGTGGAACCACGCCAAGCAGATCCTGCGTATCCAGGCCGGGTCGGGGGACTGGGACCAGACTAAAGACGACGTGTTCAGCGAGGAGTTTCTGCTGCAGCGTCCGCTCCTGACCGCCATCCGGCGCACCGAGCCCACAGTGCTGCTCATCGACGAGACCGACAAGGCCGACATCGAGATCGAGGGCCTGCTGCTGGAGGTGCTGTCGGACTTCGCGGTGACCGTCCCCGAGCTGGGCACCATCACCGCCGAGCGGACGCCGCTGGTGGTGCTCACCTCCAACGCCACCCGCGAACTCTCCGAGGCGCTCAAGCGTCGATGCCTGTTCTTGCACATCGACTTTCCCAGTCCCGACCTGGAACGCCGCATCCTGCTGTCGCGGGTCCCCGAGCTGCCCGCGCACCTGGCCGAGGAGCTGGTGCGCATCATCGGCGTGCTGCGCGGGATGCAGCTCAAGAAGGTCCCGTCGATCGCCGAGACCATCGACTGGGGCCGCACGCTGCTCGCGCTGGGCCTGGACACCATCGACGACGTCGTCGTGGCGGCCACGCTGGGCGTGGTGCTCAAACATCAATCCGACCAGCAGCGCGCGACCGGCGAACTGCGGCTGAATTAGGAAGTCTGCGATGGCCACCCGCCGTGTCCGACCCACCCGGCCGCTCGCCCCGCACGGGCTGCCGGGCCACCTGGTGGGATTTGTGGAAGCCCTTCGCGGAGCGGGGATTTCGGTCGGCCCCTCGGAGACGGTGGACGCCGGTCGGGTGATGGCGACGCTCGGCCTGGGCGACCGCATGGTGCTGCGCGAGGGCCTCGCGTGCGCCGTGCTGCGCCGCCCGGATCACCGCGAGACCTATGACGCGATGTTCGATCTGTGGTTCCCGGCGGCGCTGGGCGCACGCGCGGTGGTCACCGAGGAGGAGGCCGACGACTCGCGCGACGACGGCGCGTTGCCGCCCGACGATGTCGAGGCGATGCGCCAGATGCTGGCCGATCTGCTGACCGAGAACCCCGACCTCGCCGACATGGACGAGCGCCTGGTCGCGATGATCGCCCGGATCGTCGAGGCCTACGGCAAATACAGCTCCAGCCGCGGCCCGTCTTTCTCGTCGTATCAGGCGCTCAAGGCGATGGCGCTCGACGAACTCGAGGGCAAGCTGCTGGCCGGACTGCTCGCCTCGTACGGCGACGAACCCACACCCAGCCAGGAAGAAATCGCCAAAGCTCTTGCCGCGCAGCGCATCAGCCAGCTGCGTAAGCTCGTCGACGCCGAGACCAAACGGCGCACCGCGGAGCAGCTGGGCCGCGATCACGTCCAGATGTACGGCATCCCACAGCTTTCCGAGAACGTGGAATTTTTGCGCGCCTCCGGTGAGCAGCTGCGCCAGATGCGCCGGGTGGTGGCGCCGCTGGCCCGCACGTTGGCAACCCGGCTGGCGGCGCGCCGGCGGCGCAGCCGGGCGGGGACGATTGATCTGCGCAAGACGCTGCGCAAGTCGATGTCCACCGGCGGGGTGCCGATCGACGTCGTGCTGGCCAAGCCACGTCCGGCGCGCCCGGAACTGGTGGTGCTCTGCGACGTGTCCGGTTCGGTCGCCGGCTTCAGCCATTTCACCCTGTTGCTGGTTCACGCTCTGCGCCAACAGTTCTCACGTGTACGGGTGTTCGCCTTCATCGACACCACCGACGAGGTGACCCACATGTTCGGCCCGGAAGCCGATCTGGCGGTGGCGATTCAGCGGATCACCCGCGAATCCGGCGTCTACAGCCGCGACGGCCACTCCGACTACGGCAACGCCTTCGCGTCGTTCGTGCAGGCGTTCCCGAATGTGCTCTCACCGCGCACCTCGCTGCTGGTGCTCGGCGACGGCCGCACCAATTACCGCAATCCGGAGATCGAGCTGCTGAGTCACATGGTGACCGCCAGCCGGCACGCGCACTGGCTGAATCCCGAGCCCAGGCACCTGTGGGGCAGCGGTGACTCGGCGGTGCCGCGCTATCAAGAGGTCATCCCGATGCACGAATGCCGGTCCGCCAAGCAGTTGGCCGCGGTGATCGACCAGCTGCTGCCCGTATAGCCTCGGCACCGAAGCGCTCGCCGCATGGCCATATGCTCCACTGCGGCGGAGGGCGCTCATCTTCCCGGGCGCCGGTCGCGGTGCGTTGCCGGGCGCCCGCGGCGCGGATCACGACCGCCCGCACGATCTCAAGCACCCTAGTCATCAGGCCGAGCCACGAAACCGACGTCAAAATCGACCCCGACTTCGCAAGTGTGCCCGCCCAATCGTCATTGCAAGTCGTCAAGTGCAACGGCGACGATTAGGGCGAGTCGTACGTGCAGCACCCGTGACGAACAAAGGAGTTTCGCCAGTGCGGCTATGGCAACTGCCCGCGACCGAACTCGCCAGCTTGGTCCGATCGCGCGAAGTCTCGGCGCGCGAGGTCGTTGAGGCGGCCTTGGATCGGCTCGATGACGTCAACGGTGCGATCAATGCGGTGGTTAATCATCACCGCGACGAGGCATTGGCCGCCGCAGCCATGATCGACGAACGGCTGCGCCGCGGCGATGAGGTTGGACCGCTGGCCGGTGTGCCGGTAACGGTGAAGATCAACGTCGACCAGGCCGGCTACGCCACCACCGACGGCGTGACGCTACAGCGTGACCTCACCGCCAAAACCAACAGCCCCGTCGTCGACAATCTTCTGAAGAGCGGTGCGGTGCTCATCGGCCGGACGAATGCGCCCGCATTCTGCCTCCGTTGGTTCACCTCGAATCAATTGCACGGGGAAACCCGCAACCCACGGAACGCGGACCTAACCCCTGGTGGCTCGTCGGGCGGGGCCGCCGCGGCAGTCACGGCGGGCATCGGCGCGATTGCCCACGGAACCGACATCGCAGGTTCGATCCGCTATCCGGCGTACGCGTGTGGGATACACGGGTTGCGCCCGACACTTGGCCGCGTCCCCGCGTTCAACGCCTCTCTCCCCGAACCGACCATCGGCGCCCAGCTCGGGCGAGTTTCAGGCCCGTTAGCGCGCAGCGTCGCCGACCTCCGGCTGGCATTCGCGGCGATGGCGGCTCGAGACGCCCGCGACCCGTGGTGGGTGCCCGCGCCCCTGTCAGGTCCGCCCCCTGTGGCCAGGCGAGCGGCTTTCTGCGTGGCGCCGGACGGGCTTGGCACCAGACCTGAAGTGGCGCAAGCGGTCCGCGACGCGGCCGAGCGGCTCAACGCCGCGGCGTGGGACGTGGACGAGCTGGCCACCACCCCGCCACTCGCCGAAGCAGCCGATGCGCAAACCAAACTCGCGTTCCTTGACGGGTACGACGACAAGCTTGCGGCCGCCCAACGGGAGGGCGACCCGGGCGCGTTGAATGTGCTGGCGCGTCTGCGCGAGCAAGCCGTCGCTTTCGACCTGACCGCGTTCTCCAAGTCGCTGAGTCGCCGAGCCACACTTCTGCGTGACTGGCTGACGCTGTTCGAGAATTACTCTGTCCTGGTGATACCGGTCAGCGCCGAGCTGCCCTTCGCGAACCATCTCGATATGCAAGGCGACGCCGCCTTCGCGCGGGTATGGGCCGCACAGCTCACCCAGCTCGGTTTGCCCTACCTCGGGCTGCCGGCACTGACCGTGTCGACCGGTCTGCTCGGCAGCACGCCGGTCGGCGTGCAGATCGTTGCGGGCCGCTACCGCGAGGACCTGTGTCTGGCCGCCGGAGAAGCGATCGAAGCTGTGGGTACACCAGTCTCACCGATCGACCCGATGCCGGGATAGGGTCGCAGCGCCGCCGCCCGACCAGGGAAATCGGGCCGTAACACCGGCTCAAGTAAGCTGGCAAATCGTGCAAAAGCAGCTTCGCAGGTTAGGGGTGATGGGTGGGACGTTCGACCCCATCCATTACGGCCACCTGGTTGCCGCCAGTGAGGTCGCCGACCTGTTCGACCTCGACCAAGTGGTGTTCGTGCCCAGCGGCCAGCCCTGGCAGAAGGACCGGCACGTCTCGGCCGCCGAGGACCGGTACCTGATGACGGTGATCGCCACGGCGTCCAATCCCCGTTTCACGGTCAGCCGGGTCGACATCGACCGCGCCGGCCCCACCTACACCAAGGACACTTTGCGCGACCTGCACGCTCTCAACCCGGACTCCGAGCTGTACTTCATCACCGGGGCCGACGCGCTGGCCTCCATTCTGTCGTGGCAGGGCTGGGAGACGGCGTTCGAGCTGGCCCGCTTCATCGGGGTCAGCCGGCCCGGTTACGAGCTGCGCCGCGAACACGTCACCGGCGTGCTCGGTGAGCTGCCCGACGACGCGCTGACCCTCGTCGAGATCCCGGCGCTGGCCATCTCCTCGACCGATTGCCGCCGCCGCGCGGCGCAGCGCCGCCCGCTGTGGTACCTGATGCCCGACGGCGTCGTGCAGTACGTCTCCAAGCGCCGGCTCTACCGCGACGACGTCGTGCCGCCGGTGCCGGCCAGCGAAACACGCCTGAGCGCAGGGGATCACCCATGAGCGCCACCCAGGAGGCCATCGACATGGCCACGGTGGCCGCCGGTGCCGCCGCGTCGAAGCTTGCCGACGATGTCATCGTCATCGACGTCTCCGCGCAGTTGGCCATCACGGACTGCTTCGTGATCGCCTCGGCCTCCAACGAGCGACAGGTCAACGCCATCGTCGACGAGGTCGAGGAGAAGATGCGCAAGGCCGGTTACAAGCCGGCGCGTCGCGAGGGAACCAGGGAAGGCCGCTGGACGCTGCTGGACTACCGCGACATCGTCGTCCACATTCAGCACCAGGAGGACCGCGACTTCTATGCCCTCGACCGGCTGTGGAGTGACTGCCCGGTGGTGCCGGTAGACCTCGATGAGGGCCGCGCCAACTCCGATGAGTCGGGTGCGTCATGAGGGTCCGTCGTCTGATCATGTTGCGGCACGGGCAAACCGAGTTCAACGCCGGCAGCCGGATGCAGGGTCAGCTGGATTCCGAACTCAGCGAACTCGGCCGGGCCCAGGCCGTCGCGGCCGCCGAGGTGCTGGGCAAACTGCAGCCGTTGCTCATCGTGTCGTCGGATCTGCATCGCGCCTACGACACGGCGGTCAGGTTGGGGGAGCTGACCGGCCTGCCGATCCGGGTCGACCAGCGATTGCGGGAAACCCATCTCGGCGACTGGCAGGGAATGACGCACACCGAGGTCGACGAACAGGCCCCCGGCGCCCGGCTGGCCTGGCGCGAAGACGCCACCTGGGCACCGCACGGCGGTGAGAGCAGGGTCGACGTCGCCGCTCGCAGCGTGCCGTTGGTTGCCGAACTGGTGACCGGCGAGCCGGAGTGGGGCGAGCCCGACGGGCCCGATCGCCCGGTGGTGCTGGTGGCCCACGGCGGGCTGATCGCCGCTTTGTCGGCCGCGCTGTTGAAGCTTCCCGTCGCCAATTGGCCGATCCTGGGTGGCATGGGCAATGCCAGCTGGGTGCAGCTGTCCGGCCACAACGACGATCCGGCCGACGAATTCGACAGCATCCGTTGGCGTCTGGATGTGTGGAACGCTTCGGCGCAGGTGTCCAACGATGTCCTCTGAGCGGCCGCCGAAGCCCACCCTGCTGATATTCGCCGACTCCCTGGCCTATTACGGCCCGACGGGAGGGCTGCCCGCCGACGATCCCCGGATCTGGCCGAATATCGTTGCTGCGCAGCTGGGTTGGGACGTCGAGCTGATCGGCCGCATCGGGTGGACGTGCCGCGACATCTGGTGGGCGGCGACCCAGGACCCGCGGGCGTGGGCGGCGCTACCGAGGGCGGGCGCGGTCATCTTCGCGACCGGCGGCATGGATTCGCTGCCGTCGGTGTTGCCCACCGCGCTGCGCGAGCTGATCCGCTATGTGCGGCCGCCGTGGCTGCGGCGCTGGGTCCGCGACGGCTATGGCTGGCTGCAGCCCAGGCTCTCGCCGGTGGCCAGATCGGCGCTGCCACCACACCTGAGTGCGGACTACCTCGAACAGACCCGTGGCGCAATCGATTTCAACCGGCCCGGTATTCCGATCGTGGCGTCGCTGCCGTCGGTGCACATCGCCGACACCTACGGCCGGGCCCACCACGGCCGCGCGGGCACGGCGGCCGCCATCACCGAATGGGCGCAAAACCACAACGTGCCCCTGGTCGATCTGAAAGCCGCTGTCGCCGAACAGGTGATGAGCGGTCGGGGAAACCCGGACGGGATTCACTGGAACTTCGAAGCCCACCAGGCGGTCGCGGAGTTGATGCTCAAGGCGCTCGCCGAGGCCGGCGTGGCAACGATGCAGCGGGGGCACCTCCCGCTTGCGGGGGACGCGCAGCGCGATGAGGAGGCGCCGCGCAATCAGGCCGGCGTGCCCAACGAGAAGCCCCGCGGGTAGCGCTGGTGACCGTCATGGTGGTGACCGACTCGTCGGCACGGCTGCCGGCCGACCTGCTCGAAAAGTGGGGAATCCGGGTCGTGCCGCTGCACATCTTGCTCGACGGCGCGGATCTGCGTGACGGTGTGGACGACGTTCCCGATGACATCTACAAACTGGCGGCCACCACCGCGGCGGCCACCCCGGCCGAACTCGCCGACGCCTATCAGCAGGCGCTGGCCGACAGCGGCGCCGACGGCGTTGTGGCCGTACACATTTCGTCGGCGCTGTCGGGAACGTGCCGGGCCGCCGAACGCACCGCGGCCGACCTGGACCCGAACGTGCGGGTCGTCGACTCGAAGTCGGCCGCGATGGGCACCGGCTTCGTCGCGCTGGCCGCGGCGCGGGCGGCGGCCGACGGCGCAAGCCTCGACGCCGTCGCGGACGCCGCGCACGCGGCCGTGGACCGCGGGCATGCCTTCATCGTGGTGCACCGCCTGGACAACCTGCGCCGCAGCGGACGCATCGGCGGGGCGAAGGCGTGGCTGGGCACCGCGCTGGCGCTCAAGCCGCTGTTGCGTATCGATGACGGCAAACTCGTTCTGGCCCAACGGGTCCGCACCGTCAGCCATGCCACCGAGGCAATGATCGACCGGGTCTGCCAGGTCGTCGGCAACGATGCCGCCGCCCTGGCGGTGCATCACGTCGACAACCCGGATGGCGCCCGGGAGGTGGCCTCAGCGCTGGGCGAGCGGCTGCCGGCGTGCGAACCGGCGATCATCACCGAGCTGGGACCGGTGCTCGCGCTGCATGTCGGTGCGGGCGCGGTCGCGGTCACCGTGGCGCTGCCGCCGGAGTAGTTACGAGCGCCACTAACGAATCAGGCGCTCACCGGCCGTCGTGCGTTATCCCCACGGGGGTGCACCACCTGCGGCCACCAGAACCACCGTCCGAGCAGGGTGGCGATCGAGGGCATCAGCAGCGTGCGCACCACCAGCGTGTCGAGCAGCAGACCGATGCACACGGTCGACCCGAACTGACCGAGCACCCGCAGATCGCTGCCCAACATGGACGCCATGGTGAAGGCGAACACCAGACCCGCCGCCGTCACCACACCGCCGGTACCGGCCATCGACCGGATGATCCCGGTCTTGAGCCCGCGATGGATCTCTTCGCGGAACCGGGAAACGAGCAGCAGGTTGTAGTCGGATCCCACGGCCAGCAGGATGATGACCGACAGCGCCATCACGATCCAGTGGATCCTGATGCCGAATAGGTCCTGCCAAATCAGCACGGACAGACCGAAAGACGCCGCGATCGAGCTGGCCGCGGTGCCGACGATCACCAGTGCGGCCACCACGCTGCGGGTCAGCAGCAGCATGATCATGAAGATCAGCGTGAGGGCCGACACCACGGCGATCATCAGGTCGTATTTCTCGCCGTCTGCCATGTCCTTGAACGTCGCGGCGGTTCCGCCGAGATACACCCGGGCATCCGAGAGCGAGGATTGCTTCAGCCCCTCCTGCGCGGCGGTGCGTTCGGCATCGACCCGCGCGATACCCTCCGGCGACATCGGATCGCCCTGATGGGTGATGAAGAACCGCGCCGACTTACCGTCCGGTGACAAGAACATCCGAAGACCCGTCTGGAAATCGGGGTTGTCGAAGGCTTCCGGCGGCAGGTAGAAGAAGTCGTCGTTCTTCGACGCGTCGAAGCTCTGCCCCATCACGATGGCGGTATTGCTCATCGCCTCCATCTGATTGATCATCGCCTTGAACGTCTGGTAGAGCGTCAGCGTGATGCCCCGGGTGGTCTTCAGCGTGGTGATCAGCGTGGGGAACAACGCATTCAGATCATGGGTTGCTTTGGCGGTGTGCTGGATGTCGCCCGTGAGGTAATGGAACTGCTCCGCGAGCTGATCGAAGCCATCCAAAGTGTCGAACAGGGACCGCAGCCCGTAGCACAGCGGGATGTCGTAGCAGTGCTTCTCCCAGTAGAAGTACGTGCGGACCGGGCGGAAGGTGTCGTCGAAGTCGGCGATGTGGTCGCGCAGGGTGTCGGTGATCTGCGACGTCACCGCCGTGGTCTTCGCGCTGTCGTCGGCGGCGTTGGCCAGATCCAGCGACACCTCGTATTGGCGCTGCGTGGTGTCGATCTGGGTTTGCAGATCATCGGCCATCTTGAGGATGTCGTTCATGCGCTCCTTGAGAAAGCTCATGTTCTGCATCGTCGTCTGGCTTTGGACGCTGTTCTGGAACGGGATCGAGCTGTGCTGGATCGGAATGCCCAGCGGCCGGGTGATGTCCTGGACCATGGCGATGCCCAGCGTGCGCATCTCGTTCTTGGCCACCCGGTCCAATACCAGCATGTCGGCCGGGTTGCGCATGTCATGGTCGGACTCGACCATCAACAGGTCGGGGTTCATCCGCGCTTCGGAGAAATGCCGATTCGCGGCCTCTTGCCCCTGATTGGACGGGGCTGACAGCGGCAGGTAGTGGCGGTCGTTGTAGCTGGTGTGGAAGCTCGGCAGGGCGATCATGCCGACCAGCACGATGGCCGCGCTGACGGCCAAAACCGGTGCGGGCCAACGCACCACGGCGGTGCCCACCCGGCGCCACAGCCGACCACGCTTGGCCTGCCTTTCGAACAGGTGGAAGCGGCTGCCGACAAAAACCACCGCGGGGCCCAGCGTGATACCGGCGAGCACCACGACCAGCATGCCGATCGCCACGGGCGCGCCCATGGTGTTGAACCACGGCAGCCGCGAAAAGCTCAGGCAATAGGTCGCGCCCGCGATTGTCAGGCCCGAACCCAACACCACCGGGGCGACGCCCTTGAATGTGGTGTAGTACGCCTCTTCTCGATCCTCGCCGGCGGCCAGCGCCTCCTGGTAGCGGCCGACGAGGAAGATGCCGTAGTCCGTTCCCGCGGCGATGGCCAGCATGGTGAGGATGTTGGCCGCGAAGGTGGTGAGCCCGAATGCGTTGTGATACGCCAGAACCGCGACCACCCCGCGCGAACAGGCCAGCGCGACAAAGGTCATGAACAGCTGCACGAGCGTGGTGACGATGGACCGGTAGACCAGCAGCAACATGATCGCGATGGCACCAAGGGTGAACAGCGTGATCTTGGCCAGGCTGGCGTTACCGATGATGTGCATGTCGTCGGACAGCGCAGCGGGACCGGTGACATAGGCCTTCACACCGGGCGGCGCCCTGTTCTCGTCGATCACCTTGCGAACCGCGTCCACCGACTCGTTGGCCAGCGTCGTGCCCTGGTTACCGGCGAGGTTCACCTGCACATAGGCGCTCTTGGCGTCGGCGCTCTGCGCGCCCGCGGCCGTCAGCCGGTCGCCCCAAAAGTCCTGAATGTGCTGAATGTGCTTGGGATCCTGGCGAAGTTGCCGGATCAGCTTGTCGTAATACTGGTGCGCGTCGGGGCCCAGCGGATGCTGACCCTCCAGCACGATCATGACGGTGCTGTTGGAGTCGAACTCGTGAAAGTTGTGGCCCAGGCGCATCATCGCCTTCATCGACGGCGCGTCGAGCGGTGTCATCGGCGCCGAGTGCGCCTCGCCGACTTTCTCCAGCGTGGGCACGATGACGTTCACCAACACGGTGATCGCGACCCACCCGATGATGATCGGTATCGCGAAGATGCGGATTGCGTGGGGGAGGTAGGGCCGATGGCCGCGCTCGGCCTTCGACAACCCCCGGGTGCCGATCGGGCCGGTGTCGGCGGCGTTCAGGTCGCGCTCGGTCTGATTGTGCACGTCGCTCATGCGGACTTCACCAGGCAGAAGGTCTGGGCGTTATGGCCGGCGGAATTCTGGTTGTCCCGGACAATGCCGTCCACGGTGATTTTGCAGCTGATCGTGCTGCCGTCGCTCTGCGCCATGATGTTTGCGCTCACCGAGGGCAGCGTGGTCGAGATGGTGGTCGACCAGGGCAGGGCGGCGTTGTTGACCTGATGCGTGTTGGCGTTCTCGTCCCAGTAGTTGATGTTCGCCGTGGTGCCCGGGGCACCGGAGATTTCGTAGACGACGACCTTCGGGTTGAACTGCACGATTTCGATCCCCTTGCCGGCGTTTGCGTTGAGATCTTCCGAGCCGAAGATCTTGTGCAGTCGCGACACGATGAGCGCCGACAGTGACAGAACGACCACCAGCACCAGCGGGATCCACGCTCGTCTCAATACGCGGCTGAGAAGGCCGGGGCGGGTACCCGAGTCTGGACTAGCCACCACCTGACCGCCTTCCGCAAAGCTCACCAACCGTCGCCGACGACACCACTGTCAACGGAACATTTGCTCAGTTGGGGATATTAACCTTAGTGCACGCAAGCGTTCCTCCTGGGGCCACCACCTGTGGCGTACGGCATACGCTAGTGCGCGAGCCGACCGGTGACCGGCGGCAAATCCGCCAGCGTCACGATTCCCGGCTCGGCGGCCACCACCGCCGGGACGGCATTGGTAACCGGCATCGCGGTGTAGATCATTCCCAGCCCCATGAATCCGGGCTCTGTCCAGTCTTTGGGCGGCAGGCAGTGCAACACGGTTCGCATGTTGGGCAGCCCGAACACCTGAATGACGTGCCCGTGCTCCAGGGGCTTGGGCGGGACGACGTGACTGCCCATGGTCCAGTTGAACCCGACGCTGACGACGTTGCGGTCACCGACCCAGCCGCGGTGGTAGCCGTAGACGCTGCCGACCGTTCCGGCGGGGATCTTCATGAAGCCCAGATCGGAGTCGTCGGTGGCCGCGGTGAAGGTGACGTCGAAGGTCATCTTGTCCAGCTTCGCCCCGATCGCGTCGGCCATCATCGCGGCCGACTCCGCGAAGACCTCGCTTTCGCGCCGGACGTTCTCGGCCAGCCCGGGGGTATCCGGATCCTGCGAAAAGCCCATGGCCGTCTGGGTTTCCGCCGATTCGTAGGTCGAGCAGTCCACCGACTCGGTGATCCGGATCTCGTCGACGCGCTCACACGATGCGGACAGCACCATGCCCACCATGTTCGTCATGCCAGGGTGCGCACCGCTGCCGAAGATTGTCGAATTGCCTTTCCGGCAAGCATCTTCGATGCGTTTGCGGTCCTGCGGTGTCTGCTTCCCGCCGGTGATCCACGCGGCGCTGGTGCACACGTTGACTCCGGATTCCAGCAGCCGCACCAGCTCATCGATGTTGGGCCACAACGGGTTATAGCAACACGCGTCGGCGCCCAGGGCCAGCAGCGCATCGATGTCGTTGGTCGCCCGCACCCCAGTCGGCTCCGGCCAGCCCGCCAGGTCGGCGGCGTCGACGCCGACCTTGTCGGCGCCGTGTGCGTACACGCCGGCCAGTTCCAGGTCGGGTCGCCCGATGATGGCGTGCAGCGAACGCCGACCGATGTTGCCGGTCGTCCACTGGATCACGCGTAGCGGACGGTCGGTGCTTGCCTTGCTCATCGCGGCTCCTTTGCCGGTGCGGATTGGACTCATTATCTTCTCAGCGGTGACGCGTCGGTTGACGAAGGGTCAAAGGCCGGCCGCGCCGACCGCGAGGAAAGCGCAACCGGCCGCGGCCAGCAGGAGCGCAACGTCGACGCGCCGGCGCGAGCGAATCCATTCATGCAGCGCCGCCACCCGCGTGGCGGTCGCCTCGGGCGCCAGCAGGTGGGCCAGCAGCGGAATCTCGATCAGGGCGAAGGCCACGGCGTTGAACATCAACAGCACCGCGACCTGCGTCAGGGCCGTCGCCCCGGAGGCCAGAATGACGGCCAGCGCGGCAAGGTAGTCGACCGACGGCAATGCGATGCCGAGGCCGGCGATGCCGGCGACCGCCAGCGAATGCCGGCTAAGCAAACGTTGGACCGGCGAGGCCAATCCCGTCGGCCGCGCACCCAACCGCGCGGGGAGATTCGTGGCCACGACCGCCGCGACCGTCAGCGCCAGCAGGCCGACCACAATCTGCACCTTGGGCAACGCGAAGTAGTTCGAGCCCAGCATGGCGCGTCGGAAGGCGAACAAGACAACCAGCCCCACCGCCGTTCCCATGGCGAAACCGCCGGACAGGAACGCAAGCAGTTGCAGCGCCGGTCTGGGCCTGTTCAGCATGACCACGGTCATTCCGACTCGGAACGGTTCGACGCTGACGGCCAGCGCCATCACCAGGACGGTCACCACCATCGGCATCGTGTAGCGCGCCCGTAGCCCCGGCTCAGGCGTCCAACCGGGCGAATTGCTGCCGGCGGTACTGCTCGACGCAGGCGGCGCGCCGGATCTTGCCGCTGGTGGTGGTGGGAATCGAGCCGGGCGGCACCAGCACGAGGTCTCCCACATTCACGCCGTGCGCATTGGAAATCGCCGAGGTGACGTCGCGTTTGACGGAGGTTAGCGAGTGCATGGCCGCCTCGGTGGAGTCGCCTCGCTTCTTGTACTCGATGACGGTGACGAGCTTCTCGGTGCTGTTCACCGGAACCGATATCGCCGCGACCCGACCGCCGGTGATCTCCTGGACCGTCGCCTCGATGTCCTCGGGATGGTGATTTCGTCCCCGGATGATCAGCAGGTCCTTGATGCGGCCGACGATGAACAGCCCACCCTCGTGGATGAAACCCAGGTCACCGGTCTTCAGCCATGGCCCGTCCGGCGTACCCGGCGACGGGTCGACGAGCGTCGCGCCGAAGCAGCGCTGTTCTGCCGGCGGCTTGCGCCAGTACCCCTCGGCCACGTTGGCGCCGCGCACCCAGATCTCGCCGACCACCCCCGGCGGGCACTCGCGGTCGGTGTCGCCGTCGACGATTCGCAGTGCCGGGGATTGCGGCGGTTCGTATTTCACCAGCGACGAGCCGGCGCCTGCCGCGCACGGCTTTGCGCGGCCCGCGGACAGCTCGTCGATATCGAAGTGAACCGTCGCCTCGTCACTCCAGGTGCCACTGGCCACGAAGACGGTTGCCTCCGCCAAGCCGTAGGACGGACGCATCATGTCGTCCCGAAAGTTGAAGTGCGCGAACCGATCGACGAAGCGGCTCAGGGTGGCCGGCTCGACGCGTTCGGCGCCGCTGATGATGCCCAGCACGCCGCCGAGGTCGAGTCCGGCCAGGTCACGGTCGCTGGTCTTGCGGGCCGCCAGGTCGAAGGCGAAGTTGGGGGCGGCCGACCACGAAGACGTGTTCGCGGCCAGGGATCGCACCCATCTTGCCGGCCGCTCCAAGAACGCGACGGGACTCATCAGGTCACCGCGCCAGCCGCCCAGGATCGGCGCGCACACGCCCAGCACCAAACCCATGTCGTGGTAGAAGGGCAGCCACGAGACGATCGTGGTGTCCGACGGGGCTTTTCTGCGGGAGTCGGCGAAGAAGCTGCGCATCAGCTGCTCGAAATTCACCTGCAGGTTGTGGTGCGAAATCATCACACCGGTCGGGGTTCGGGTCGAACCCGAGCTGTATTGCAGATACGCGACGTCGGGCAAAACGGTTGCCGGAACGGCGGTTTGGCGATCGGCGTCCAGATTCATCGAATCAATTTCGACGATCTTCGGGACATCATCCATGCGCGCCCGATCGACGTACTCGGCGACATCTTCGGCGACCGCGGACGTGGTGAGCACGATCGACGGTGACGTATCGGCGAGGACGGCGCTGACCCGCTCGTCGCTCGAGCCGCGATGCGGCAGCGGAAGCGGAACCGCGATGAGCCCGGCCTGCATCGATCCCAGGAACGCCGCGATGTAGTCGAGGCCCTGCGGCGCCAGGATTACCGCCCTGTCACCGACCGAACCGTGCTGGCCGAGCTCGCCCGCCACGTTGAAGGTCCGGCGGGATAATTGCGACCACGTGAGGCTCTGCGCAACGCCGTCGGCGTCGTCGGAGTAATCGGTGAACGTGTACGCCACGTCGTTGGGCCGCAGGCTGGCACGCCCGTGCAGCATGGCAAGAATCGATGATCCAGACATGGCGCGTTGTCTAGCCGGTGCCGTTGGACAGCGCGGACGTGGCTCCGCTGACGATCTGGGAAAGTGGATCGCCACTGCCCAGTGCGGCCTGGTTGACCGGCGCGATGACTTGCGCCGGGTCGAAGCCGTGCACCGGGTCGACCTGCACCGGAGCGGTCGCCGGGTCGTCGTTTCGCGAGTAGCCCGCATTCACCCGGGGAATCAGGATGGCGTCCAGCTTGTTCAGCGTGTCTTCCGAGATCCCCAGGTAGGCCAGCGGCATGACGAGCGGAAGGTGCTTTTCGGGAACCATGATCGTCGTGTCTTTCGCGCCCCTGGAGTTGATCGTCGTCCTGATGTTCTGCGGGGGCACCATGCTCGGGTTGGTGAAAGCCACCGCCGTGTGACCGGTGGCGAGGCCCAGCAGCGTGTTCGCCAGGGCGAACATGTTGTCGGGCCGGTCCGGGAAGTCGGCGATCAAGTCATACGCCGCCACGAATCTGTTTGTGTCGTACTGACTTTCGTACTGCGGTGGCATGGTGTAGTCGAGTGCGGGAACGACGCTGCCGACCGGAAACATAGCGGTCAGGAAGCTCTGCCCGAAGGCGTGATGCCCAATGGGGTCGCCGAACGTGGCGAAGTTCAGTCTGTCCGGCGGGGGAGCGGTCGGGTCGGTCGCCAGCCGGGCCTGCTCGCCGTCGACCACGAACCCGCCCTCGGAGAGGCCGATCGCCGTGCCCGGGCGGCCGGTGCGGACCGCGGCATCGAGGTTGTCTATGCCCTCGACGACCGACTCACCGATGCTGGGGCCGTCCACTCCCAGACCCGGGAACTGGTCATTGAGCTTGCCGATGCCCGGAAAGAGTCGCTCCAGCACGTGGCCCTGGATCTGGCCCGCCGGGTAGGGCACGATCTGGCGCTGCTGGCCGGGGAACCATTGGGCGCCTTCCTGGCGGATGTATTCGTCGTAGGGGATGCCCGCAACGTGAGCGCCGCCGAGGGCGAACGCCGTCTGGTCGCCCGGCGCCCCCGGGGTCGGCGGACCGCCGATCGGCGCGTCGTCAGCCGTCGCGGTATTGACGCCGAAACATCCTGTGGCAGCTACGGTTACCAGCGCCGAAACTCCTGCGAGCAGTTTCTTCATCCCAACTCCTACCGCTCGAATCCGCCTCGTAGTCTCACACACATCCCCTACGGGTGCTAACCGGGCTGCGCCTCGGCGCGTCCCTCCGGTAACCGCGACGTCGGCCGCCGCGCGCCCACCGCACCCGCTCGGGAGGGCCACCAATTCGCCCGCCCGACCAGGGCGGCGATCGCGGGAACCGTGATGGTGCGCACCAAGAAGGTGTCCAGCAAAATTCCCACCCCGATCACGAAACCGCCCTGGACCACGGTGCTGATGCTGGAGAACAAGAGACCACACATCGAGGCGGCAAAGATCAGACCCGCCGCGGTGATCACCCCGCCCGTCGAACCCAGGGTCCGGATGATGCCGTAACGCATGCTGCGCGGCGACTCCTCCCGCATGCGCGAGACGAGCAGCATGTTGTAGTCGGCACCCACCGCGACCAGCACCACGAATGCCAGCGGGGGCACACTCCAGTGCAGTTGCTGACCCAGCAGGTATTGCACCACCAGTACCCCGATCCCCACCGCCGACAAGTACGAAATGACCACGGAGGCAACGAGATACAGCGGGGCGACGATCGCACGCAGCAGCGCGATCAGGGTCACCAGCACCACCAGCAGGGTCACCGTGATGATGAACTTGATGTCGTGTTGGTAGTAGTCGCGCGTGTCCTTGAGGGCGACGGTGTAGCCGGCCATCGACACCGTCGCGTCCGCCAGTGCGGTGTTCGGTTGGGCTCCCCGCGCGGCCGCTTCGATCGCGTTGACCTGATCCATGGCCTCGGTGCTGAACGGGTTGAGTTTGGTCTGCACCACGTAGCGCACCGAGTGGCCGTCCGGCGAGATGAATGCCTTGGCGGCCTTCTGGAATTCCGCCAGGTGCAGCAGCTGGGGTGGGATGTTGAATCCGGCCATGGCCGGTTGCGCCGCGTCGCGTTTCAGCGACAACAGAAACGCCGCTGAGTCGTTGAGCCCGCTGCCGAGCTGTTTGACTTGGTCGACGACCTGAGCCACCGCGTCGGCGATTTGCCGGCTGCCACCGGCGAAACGGTTAGCGCCATCTTGCAAGGTGTTCAGGTTCGACTGCAGGCCACCGGGTTTGTCCATCCCCAGCGAATGCAGCACGGTGGTGAGCTTTGCCAATGCGGCGCGCAGGCGGTCTGCCGACGCTTTCAGCGCGTGCTTGTCCGGGTATTCCTGCAGCTGGTGCGCCAAGTCATTGATGGCGTCGAGGTCTGCTTGATCGCGCGAACCGACCAGTTGCTCGAATGTCCCGCGGGTGGCGCTGCACGAGGGGTCGACGTCGCATCGGGGGTTGCCCTGTAGCGCCCCCAGCACCGGGCCGATCCAGGCGAACATGTTCTTGGCCGCCGAGAAGTTCCAGCCCATGTTGTTGCTGAGCGCGTTGACATGGTCCACGAGCTGGGCCGCGAGATCGACCTCTTTCACCAGCGCGTCGCCGGTGTACTGGTTCTTCGTCGACGAGAAGGCGGTCTCCAGCTCCTGGACGCCGGCGGCGAGCTGGATGACCTGGCCCCGCATGTTGCCGAGGTTGTCGGCCAACGTCCCGGCCCCATCTACCAGCCGGTTGAGGTCGCCTGTGTGGTCTTTGATCAGCGTGGACCCGCCGGCCAGCAGGGTGCCGATAGCGCCCGCTTGATAGGTGGCCCTGAATTGTTCGGGCACGTTGCCGGTGGGACGCGTAATGCCGCTGACCGCAGCAACATTCGGCAATTGACTGACCCGGTCCGCCATTTGCTCCAAGTCCGCGAGCGCCTTCGGCGTGCGAAGGTCGTGCGGGGACTGGACCAAAATGTACTGCGGGATCGACTGATTCACCGGGAAGTGACGATCCAGCGCGGCATACCCGATGGAGCTCGGGGCGGACGCCCGCAGCGCCTTGCGATCGTCGTAGTTGTATCGCACCAGGCCGGCACAGCTGGCCAGGATGATCAACACGAGCACGCTGGCAACCAGGTTGACCCTCGGTCGTCGCACGATGCGGATGCCCGACCGCCGCCAGAACCGGGCGGTCAGCTCGCGCCGCGGCTTGACCAAGCCGCGCCGTCCCGCAAGCACCAGGACTGCCGGCAGCAACGTCAACGCGGCGAGGAATGCCACACCGATCCCGATCGCCGACGACGCGCCGACCGTTTTGAACACACCCATCCGGGCGAAGCTGATCAGCAGGAAGGTGACACCGACGGTGGCCGCGGATGCGGCGATCACCTTTCCGATCGAGAACATGGCGCGCTTGACCGCGTGATCGGGAGTCGCGCCCGACCGCAGGTAATCGTGATAGCGGCTGATCAGAAAGACGGCGTAATCGGTTCCGGCTCCGGCCATTATGGCGCTCAAGAACACAACGGACTGGTTCGAGACGCCCGAGCCGGTCAGTTGGGAGTAGCCCGCTACCACCGCCTGCGCGATCACCAGGGATATCCCGATCGTCAGCAACGGCAGCAGCATGGTGACCGCGCTGCGGTAGATCACCAGCAGGACGATCAGGACCATCACCGCGATCGCCAACTCGATCGGCATCCGGTCCCGAGCGCCCGCGTCGGTGAGGTCGGCGACGGTCGCCGCGGGGCCGGTGAGGTTTGCCGTCAGCGATGTGCCGGTAAGCGCCCCCTTGACGATTTCGCCGATCCGGTTGAAGGCGGCGTACGAGCGGGGCGTGCCCAACTCACCAGCGACGCCGACCGGCAGCACCCACGCCTTGTGATCCTTGCTGGTGACGACGGAGCGCAACGCCGGCGTGCTGGCGAAGTCCTGCAGCATCACGACATCGCGCGTGTCGCGGCGCAGCGCATCCACCACTTTGCCGTAAGCGGCCTCGTCGGCCGGGCCGAGCCCCTTGTCGTCGGTCAACACCACCAACAGCAGGTTTTCTGAGCCCGACTCGTGAAACGCCTCGGTCATCTTTCGAGCGGTCACGCTCGAGGGCGCATCGCTGGGCAGGATGGCAAGCGGATGCTTCTCGGCCATCTCGCCCAGCGAGGGAAAAGTCAGGGGTAGCGCGACGGCGATCGCAATCCAGATCCCCACCACTGCCCAGGGCCACCGCACCACGAAATCGGCTAGCCGTCGCATATCGCCCTCATCCCCGCTCGGCGCCGTCGGGCGTGCCCGCCGGGGACTCTCGGCCGCACCCGCCCGAGCCCGGTCACACCACGCAAATTCGCCTCACGAGCCATCGAAGTGCTCCACGCTACGCGACGCGTCCCCAGCTCCCGCTGCCGGCGACCCGCACGCAGACCGACTTCATCGCCTCCAGGTAGCGGACAACCGATTTCCGGGCGACCGGGTTGTCCGGGTGCATGATCGCCATGAACGTGCCTTCCCCGTAGCGGAATATGTAAATGGTCAGCTGGTATGAATATCGGCCGTCGGGATAGATTCCGATGTTGTTCGCCAACCCCATGTCGGCCGCGGCGAGAATGGCATTCAGCGGAGCGGCGCCGCCATGAAAGAAATTCGACACCGGAAAGTTTGGTTGCGGCCAGCGCAACCACGGCGCGAGTTCCAACACGCGGTAATAGGGAACTTTCGCCATATCCAGATTCGAATCGAAGGACGCCTGCGCCGCCCACGCGGCATCGCCGAACGAGGCGGCAGCTATGGGCACGGTGATGGGGATCAAACCGGTGAACCAACCCTGCGTCATGAAATTGTCGGTGGCGTTGCGGGAATCCCTGGGAGTAAGCCCGTAATACGTGAGGGCACCCGTGAATTCGTGCTCCACCAAGGCGAGGCAGGCGAACAGGCCGCCGACAAACCGTGCGCCGGCCGCCGCGCAGGCCGATTCGAACCGTTCGGTCTGTGCCGCGTCCATCAGGAGTTCGGACGTCATGTCGCTGCTACTGGAGTCCTGCGGGTCGCCCAGCGGGAGCGGGAACTCGGGAAAGCCACCATCGTTGTTTTCGGCGAAGTCGATCCACGCGCGCACCTCGGGGGAATCGACGGTCAGCTTTGACGTGTACTCGCGTTCGCGGGTGCAGAAATCATCGAAGCTGCCGGCATCGGGAAGGGTGAGCGCCTGCCCGCCGCCGCTCAACGCGGTGTACATGCCGTTGGCCTCCATCATCGTGGTGCCAATCAACGTCGCGTCCCCGTGGACATGATCCATGGCGGCAAAGAATGTGAAGCGGTCTTCGCTTTGAATAATCCCGAAGGTGAAGCAGCCCCACTCCAGCGGATTCGGAATGGCCACGACGTGAGCGTGTATTTCGTCGGGAGTCATCTCACCGTGCTCGATCGGGGCGAATTCGATAGCGTCGGCATCGTCGACGGTATGCCTGATGAATTCTCCGTCAGCGGTGTGCTCGAACCAGCTGCGGAACGTGTCGTGCCGGCGCAGATACGCGTTGACGGCATGGTTCATGGCGGCAACGTCACACGTCCCGGGCACTTCACAGGTAGCGATGATCTGGCGGGAGAAATTCAGCCCCGCGGCGGTCCGTTCACAGTAATTGCGAAGATGCTGGCTCTGCATGTAGCTGACCGGCACGGAGCTGACCGGCGCGTGCCTGACCTTTTCGGTCGCCGCGGCCGTCGGGTGCCAGGAGATCACCGACCCGGGCGTCACCGTCCAATCACCGAGTGCGCCGATCGTAATCTTCCCGATGCGCAAAACTTCGTCCTCCTCGGTTGCAACGACCACGGCCACCCTGGCGGCGAGACCAAGATAAACCCTCCGAGTGATCGCCGTCGCAGGCGTGCGCGAGCCACCGCCTACACTCGCTCACGGATCCGGCAGGCCGTTGTGGCGATCGAACGGCCGGACGGGGACGCAGGGCGGCAGTCACACCGGCTGTCGTTGCGCGGTGCGGCGCTGCGGGGACGGCGCCGGCCTCCGGAAAAGATCTTCCGAGCGCAACCGGCGTCCCGTGGGGATCGATCGTGACCGGCCAGGAGAGGACAAGCGCATGGCATCCGTCGAAGGTCTGGGCAAGCCGGCATCGGGCTTTGCGATCATCGGTTACGCGGCGCGATTCCCCGGAGCCGCCGATGCCGACGAGTTCTGGGATCTGTTGCAGCACGGCCGCGACGCGATATCCGAAGTGCCGCAAGACCGCTGGGACGTCGACGAATTCTTCGACCCCGAACCGGGGGCGCCCGGCAAGGTCGTCACCCGTCGTGCCGGCTTCGTCGATGACGTAACGGGATTCGACGCGCCGTTCTTCGGCATGTCGACCCGCGAGGTCAGGCTGATGGACCCGCAGCACCGCATCCTGCTGGAAACGGCATGGCGCGCGGTCGAGCATTCAGGCACTGCGCCAACCGATCTGGCTGACACCAACACCGGGGTCTTTGTCGGTTTGGCCACGCACGACTACCTGGGAATGGCATCCGACGAGCTGACGTACCCCGAAATCGAGGCCTACATGGCCATCGGGACCTCGAACGCCGCGGCCGCCGGCCGGATCAGCTATCGGCTGGGACTGCAGGGTCCGGCCGTCGCCGTCGACACGGCGTGCAGCTCGTCGCTGGTGGCGATCCATCAGGCGTGCCAGGCGCTGCGCCTCGGGGAATGCGACCTGGCGCTGGCCGGCGGCGCGAACGTGCTGCTCACCCCGGCGACCATGATCACGTTCTCCAGCGCGCACATGCTCGCCCCTGACGGCCGGTGCAAGACATTCGATGCGGCCGCGGACGGCTACGTGCGCGGCGAGGGCTGCGGCGTCATCGTGATCAAGCGCCTGGAGGACGCGATCCGCGACGGCGATCGGATCCGCGCCGTGATCCGCGGCAGTGCGATCAACCAGGACGGCGCCTCGGGGGGCCTGACCGTACCCAATGGCGTTGCCCAGCAAAGGGTTATCGCCGATGCGCTCAAGCGGGCCGACCTCGAACCACGCGACGTCGGATACCTGGAAGCGCACGGCACCGGGACGTCGCTGGGTGACCCCATCGAAGCGCAGGCCGCGGGCGCGGTGCTCGGCGCCGGGCGCGAACCCTCCCGGCCGCTGCTGATGGGTTCGGTGAAGACGAACATCGGACACCTGGAAGCGGCCGCGGGCATCGCCGGGGTGATCAAGGTCATCCTGTCGCTCGAGAACGAACTGATCCCGCAACACCTCCACTTCGAGAACCCGTCGCCCCACATCCCCTGGGACCGGCTCGCGGTGCAGGTCGTCGAGCAGCCCACCGCCTGGGAACGCAACGGAGAGCCGCGCATTGCCGGCATCAGCTCGTTCGGCTTCGCCGGCACCAACGCTCACGTCATTCTCTCCGAAGCTCCCGAGCAAACGGAACCCGTTTCCCCGGCACCGCTTCCGGTCGAGCATTCCGGGCACCGCCGGTTCAGCATCCTCCCGCTTTCGGCGCGAACGCCCGCCGCGTTGGCGCGGCTCGCGGCCGACTACCGCAGCTGGTTGAGCGCGCACCCCGAGGCCACCCTCGCGGACGTGTGCTACACCGCCGGGGCGGGTCGGGCACACCTGGAGCAGCGGGCCGCGCTGGTGGTCAACTCGCGAGAATCCGCGCTGGAACTACTCGGCGCTCTGGCGGACGACCGCCCGGCACCGGGGTTGTTCCGCGGAGAATCGCAGGAGCCACCGAAGACCGCGTGGCTGTTCACCGGTCAGGGCAGCCAATACCCCGGCATGGCTCGAGAGTTGTTCGACAGCGAGCCGGTGTTTGCCGAGACGCTGAATCGGTGCGCCGCCGCGGTTGCCGACGTTCTCCAAAGGCCTTTGCTGGACGTTGTTTTCGATGCGGACGGCCCGGACGGCGAAGCGACGCTGCAGCAAACGTCCTACGCGCAACCCGGACTGTTCGCGGTGGAGATGGGCCTGGCCCGGCTTTGGCAGTCGTGGGGCTTCGAGCCCGACGTGGTGCTGGGCCACAGCGTCGGCCAGTATTCGGCGGCCTGCGTGGCGGGCGTGTTCAGTCTCGAGGACGGTGCCCTGCTGATGGCCGAACGCGGTCGTCTGTTCGGCAGCCTGCCTTCGGGTGGCCGGATGGTCGCGGTCTTCACCGCCGCCGAGCGGGTCGAGCGACTCACCGACGAGTTCCCCAGCCTGTCGGTGGCCGCCTACAACGGCGCCAACACCGTGTTGTCCGGTCCGGTGGCGGACCTGCAGCGGGCGGTGGCCGCAGTGTCGGCCGACGGTGTTCGGTGTGACTGGCTGGACACCAGCCACGCCTTCCACTCGGCGCTGCTGGACCCGATCCTCGACGAATTCGAAACGTATGCGGGGCGGTTCGACTTCAAAGCGCCGCAACGAATCCTGATCGACAACCGCACCGGAGCGGCGCTGGGCCGCAGCGTGAAGCTCGATGGCGCTTACTGGCGCCGTCACGCGCGCCAGCCGGTGGAATTCGCCAAGAGCGTGCGCACCCTCGCCGAGCTGAGCTGCAAGGTGTTGCTCGAGATCGGCCCGCGACCGGTGCTCACCGCCTCGGCCCTGAGCGCATGGCCCGACCCGGCCACCGCACCGCGGGCGATCACGTCGCTGCGCCGTAACACCGCCGACCACCGGCAGATAACCGAAGCGGTTGCCGACGCGTATGTCCTTGGCCACCTGCCCGACTTCGCGGCGTTCGGGCAGGCGCACGCACGCAAGCTGGACCTGCCCACCTATCCCTTTGAGCGGCGTCAGTACTGGTTCCGCGACGACCGCGAGCGCCCCGACCAACGCCGCGACGTCGGTGGGCCGCGCACCGAAGCGGTCCGCCTTCTCGAGGACGGCCGGATCGAGGAACTCGCGACGCTGCTCGACGGCGCGAGCGGCGATCATCAGACCCTGCAGGTGCTCACCAAGCTTGCGGCACAACACAATCAACAGCGCACCACCCGGTCCATCGAGAACGACCGCTACGAGATCCGCTGGGACACATCGACCGCCGAGCCGTCACCGGCAGACGTGGGCGGGGAGTCGCGGTGGGTCATCGTCGCCGACGGTACCGACGCGGTCCAGCCGTTGGTCGACGCGCTGACCGCACGCAACGACCGATTCGAGGTCATCGGGTTGCCGGTGTCCGACGCGGACGAGGAACACCTCGTGGGCGTGTTTCGCGCCGCCGCTGCGGACGATTCGACGCTTCGCGTCGTGCATGCCGCGGCCCTGGAGGCGGGGACCACGCCGTCGATGCGCTCACTGTTGCGGATGCAGCACCGGATCCTCGGCGGGACGCGGCGGCTGTTTCGTGCCGCGGTCGCCGCGCAGTTGCGCAGTCCCATCTGGGTCGTGACGCGCGGCGCGCAGCGCGTCACCGATACGGACACGGTGGCGCCGCACCAGAGCAGCCTGTGGGGCTTCAGTCGCGCCGCATCGCTGGAGCTGCCGCAGGTATGGGGCGGACTCGCGGACTTATCAGCGGGGACCGCCGACGAATGGACTGCGCTCATCGACCGGATCGCCCCCGCGGACGACGCGGCGATCAGGGAAGACCAGCTCGCGCTGCGTGATCGGGCGGTCTACGTTCCCCGGTTGGTTCGGCGCACCGAGACCCCGAGCGGCACGTCGCTGCAATTGCGCAATGACGCAACGTATTTGGTGACCGGCGGGCTGGGTGCGATCGGGCTGGAGATCGCCGGGCACCTGGCCGCCAACGGCGCCGGGCATCTGGTGTTAACCGGTCGGCGCGCGCCGACCGATGCGGTCCGACAGCGCATCGACGCACTCGGTGAGGCGCACGGCTGCCAAATCCGGGTCGTGGCAGCCGATGTCGCCGACGCGCACGACGTCGCACGCCTGCTGGCGGGCGTGCAGGCCGAGTTGCCGCCGTTGGCCGGCATCGTCCATGCCGCGGGGGAGATCGGTACCACGCCCCTGAGCGCCTTGGACGATGCCGAGGTCGATCGCGTCTTCGCCGGAAAAGTCTGGGGCGCCTGGCATTTGAGCGAGGCGGCGACGGACCTGAAGCTCGACTTCTTCCTCAGCACGTCCTCGATCGCCTCGGTGTGGGGTGGATTCGGCCAGAGCGCCTACGGCGCGGCGAACGCCTTCCTGGACGGGCTGGCGTGGCGGCTGCGCGAACAGGGCATCCTCGGCGTGAGCGTCAACTTCGGGCCGTGGGCGGCCGGTATGGCCGACGCGGAATCTCGTGCGCGACTGGATCAGCGCGGGATCCGTACGCTGGCACCAGCCGATGCGCTTGCGGGGTTGTCCGATGTGGCGGCGGCCGCCTCGGCGCGGGGCGCTGCCCACGGAGTAGTGGCCCGAATCGACTGGACCCGCTTCTTGCCGCTCTACCAGCAAGCGGGTCGGCGGGCGTTCCTGGCGGAGCTGGAGCGCGAGGTGCCCGCTGCGGTGCCCGCAGCGACGCCGGCCGGGAACACCCCGTTGGTCGACCGGCTCACGGCCGCTCCGGTACAGCAGCGCAAGAAACTGTTGACCGATTATCTGCGTGATGCGGTCGCGGAGGTGACCCGCGTCGACGCCGCCGAGATCCGCGAGGACGCAGGGTTTTTCGATCTCGGCATGGATTCGTTGATGGCGGTCGAATTGCGTCGGCGCATCGAGGAAGGGGTGGGTAAGCAGGTCCCGGCCACCCTGGCGATGGATCACCCACGGCTGTCCGACGTGGCCGACTACCTGCTCGGCGACGTGCTCGAGCTCCGCGATCAAACGTCCTCGAAAACGCGGTCCCAGCCGGCAGCGGTGGTGACGACCCGCACGGACGAACCGATCGCGATCGTCGCGGTGTCCTGCCGTTTCCCCGGCGCGCCCGACCCGGAAGCGTTCTGGCAGGTGCTGTCCGAAGGGGTCGACGCGATCCGGGAGGTCCCGGAGGACCGATTCGACATCGACGAGTTCTACGACCCGGATCCGGACGCCCCAGGCAAGACCTACACCCGGTTCGGCGGATTCCTGGACGAAATCGACGGATTCGATCCCGAATTCTTCGGCATCTCGCCCCGCGAGGCCGTCTGGATCGAGCCGCAGCAGCGGCTGATGCTCGAAACGGCGTGGGAGGGCCTGGAACGCGCCGGGTACTCGCCGGCCGCATTGCGCGGCAGCCGAACCGGAGTCTTCACCGGTGTGGCGGCCAACGAATACGCGCATCTGCTGTCATCGGAGTCGATCGACAAGATCGAACCGCACTTCATCACCGGCAATGCGCTCAACGCCATCTCCGGTCGGGTCGCCTTCGCGCTGGGACTCGAGGGACCGGCGGTGGCGATCGACACCGCATGCAGTTCGGCGCTGGTGGCCGTCCATCAGGCCTGCCAGGCGTTGCGGTCCGGCGACTGCGACATGGCGCTGGCCGGCGGAGTGAACGTCCTGCTGAGTCCTGTGACGGTCATCGCGGCCTCCCGCGCGCGGATGCTTTCCCCGGTGGGCCGATGCAAGACGTTCGACGCCTCCGCCGACGGTTACGTGCGCAGCGAGGGCTGCGGAATCCTCGTACTGAAGAGGTTGAGCGACGCGGAGCGCGACGGCGACCGGATCTGCGCGGTGATCACCAGCAGCGCGGTCAACCAGGACGGCGCGTCCAGCGGTTTGACTGTGCCCAATGGTGGTGCGCAGCAACGGCTCATCGGGATGGCGCTGGCTCGTGCGGGTCTGGCCGGCGGGGACGTCGACTACCTCGAGGCGCACGGGACGGGCACCCCGTTGGGTGATCCGATCGAGGTGCAGGCCGCGGCCGCCGCCTACGGCGCCTCGCGCGACGCCGACCGGCCGCTACTGATGGGCTCGGTGAAGACCAACATCGGTCACACCGAATCCGCTTCGGGCGCAGCCGGTCTGATCAAAGTCGTGTTGTCGCTGCAGCACGAGGTCCTGCCGCCGAGCCTGCACTTCGAGCAACCGTCGCCGCACATTCCGTGGGACTCGCTGCCCGTGCGGGTGGTCGACAAGACGATGCCGTGGCAGCCCAACGGCAGGCCGCGGCGCGCGGGCGTGAGCTCGTTCGGGTTCACCGGAACCAACGCGCACGTCCTGGTGGAGGAGGCACCGGCGCGCGCCGTATCCGCCGACCCGAACCCCGCCGACGACGCCGCCGCGGACTCGGCGTCGCACGCTCAGGGCGCCACGGTGCTCGCGCTGTCCGCGCGGTCACCCGAAGCGCTGGTGGCGTTGGCGCAGCGTTACGAGGCGTGGCTGGCCGCCCACCCGGATGCGGACCTCACCGAGGTATGCCTCACCGCCGGAACGGGCCGGTCACACTTCGAACACCGCGCCGCCCTGGTGGTGGACTCGCTCGAGAGCGCGCGCGACGCCCTGGCCGAATTGGCCGAGAACCGCCTGCGGCCCGGCGTTGTGCGTGGCGAACACACACACCACCCGATGACGGCATGGTTGTTCACCGGCCAGGGCAGCCAGTACCCGGGGATGGCGCGTGAGTTGTTCGACACCGAACCGGTTTTCGCCGAAACGGTGACGCGGTGCGCGGACGCGGTCCGTGACATCCTGCCGCATCCCTTGCTGGAGGTGCTGTTCGCCACCGATCGCGAAACGGGGGGCAAAGCCGGAGAGAGGCTGCGGCACACGTCGTTTGCGCAGCCGGCGCTGTTCGCCGTCGAAATGGGCCTGGCCCGGCTGTGGCAGTCGTGGGGGATCGAACCCGATGTGGTGCTCGGGCACAGCGTCGGCCAGTACGCGGCGGCCTGCGTGGCCGGGGTGTTCAGTCTCGAGGACGGCGCCCGGCTGATGGCCGAGCGCGGCCGGATGTTCGGCAGCCTGCCCGAGGGCGGACGGATGGTGGCGGTATTCGCCGACGCCAAGCACGTCGAGGAGGTCGCCGGCGGATTCCCGCGAGTGTCGGTCGGCGCGTACAACGGACCGAATACGGTGCTGTCGGGTCCGGGCGAGGACCTCGAACAGATCGTCGCCAAGTTCGGCGACGAGGCGATCCGCTGCACGTGGCTGCAGACCAGCCACGCCTTCCACTCCGAGTTGTTGGATCCGGTGCTCGACGAATTCGAGTCCTACGCAGCGCAATTGGAGTTCGCCGCCCCGACGATGCCGTTGATCTGCAACCGCACCGGGGCCGTGCTGACGGGCCAAACCCCGCTCGACGCCGCGTACTGGCGGCGCCATTCCCGCCAGCCGGTGCAGTTCGCCGAAAGCGTGCGCACCGCGGCGGCGCTGGGCTGCTCGGTGTTGATGGAGATCGGTCCGCAACCGGTGCTGACCGGTGCCGCGGTGCAGGTCTGGCCGGAGCACCTGACCGCACCGCGGGCGATCGTCTCGCTGCGTAAGGGCGTCGGCGATCGGCGCCAGATCGCCGACGCGCTGGCCGCGGCCTACGTCGGCGGCCATCGTCCGGATTTCGCTGCGCTGCATGGTCAGCGACGTCGCAGCATCGAACTGCCCACCTATCCGTTCCAGCGCCGCCGGTTCTGGCCCAAGACATCCGGCACCGCCGTCGTCGGAGGGGCCGGCCCGTCTTCGGGCATCCTGGGCAGCGCGAAGGACCTCGCCTCGGGCGACTCCGTCTACACCAGCAGGTTGTCCGTCAAATCGCAGCCGTGGTTATCCGATCACGTCATCTACGGCACGGTCGTGGTGCCCGGCGCAACCTACGCGGCGATGGCGTTGGCCGCGGTCGGCACTCCGGCACGGGCGAAGGACGTCTTCTTCTACGAGCCGATCATCTTGCCGGAGAAGAGTTCTCGCGAGGTACAGCTGACCTTGCACCCGGTGCAGGCAGGTCGCGAATTCACCTTCCAGGTGCACAGCCGTCCCTACGGGGAACGCGGCGCCGAGTGGTCGTTGAACGCCGAAGGCACCGTGGTCGCCGGCGCGGACGACGTCACCGACGAGCCGGTGTCCGACGACGGTGATCCGATCGACGAAGCGCTCGAGCGGCTGAACCGCATGCGTCCACAGGAGTTGTTCGAGACCTTCGCCGACTTGGAGCTGGCCTGGGGACCGACCTGGTCCGGTTCCCTGAAGTCACTGTGGCTCGGTGACGGCGAGGCGGTCGGCGACATCCTCGTCGGTGCCGAACTCGCCGAACAACTCGGCAGCGAGCCGATGCACCCGGTGCTGATGGACCTGTGCACCGGGGTCGCCTTCCCAGCCTTCCCGGCGCTGCTCGCCGCAGAACAGGGCGTCAACGATCTGTTCCTGCCGCTGCGCTACGGGCAAGTGATGTTGCGGGAGAAGATGCCGCGGCGGTTCTACTGCCGTGCGAGGTGGCACACCAGCGAACTCAACAGCGAGACCCAGGTATTCGACCTCGATTTCGTCGACCGGGACGGCCGCCGGCTGGGCGGGATTCGCGAGTTCACGGTGAAACGCGCACCGCGCGAGGCGTTGCTGCGCGGCCTCGGCGGCGATGCCACCCGGCTGCTGTACACCCTCGGCTGGCACGAGGTGCCGGCGCCGCCGGCTGAAGAAGCCGCAGAGATCGGCGGCACCTGGTTGATCGCCGGATTCGACGAACTGGCCGCCAAGGTGCCGGGCTGCATCCCGTTCGACCGGAGCGCAGATCCGCAGCCGTTGGGGCAGGTGCTGACTCAGGCCGCCGAGCGGGGGCTGCCGTTCGCCGGCGTCGTCTGGCGCGGCGAAGCGCCCAACGCGGGCGAAGGTGGCGCCGACTCGACCAATGGGGCGGCGCGCCTCGAGACCGAGATCGCCAATCTGCTCAGCGCCGTGCACGCGGTGCAGGGCGGCGGCGTGAATTTGCCTGGGGGACTGTGGATCGTCACCGAGCGGGCCGTGGCATGCGAATCCGGCGAGCCGGTCGACCCGGTGCAGGCGGCGCTGTGGGGGCTCGGGCGCACCACGATCAACGAGGAACCGGCGCTGCGCGCCAAGTTGATCGATTGCGACGGATCACGGGAGGCCGTGCACGCGCTGGCCAACCTGTTGGCCACCCCGGTGGACGAACCGGAACTGGCGGTGCGACAAGGAAAGCTGCTGGCATCCCGGTTGCTGCCGTGGGCGCGCAGCGGTCATCTCACGGTGCCGCGTGCGGGCGACTACGTCCTGGCGCCCACCGAGCGCGGCGCGATCGACAACCTGCGACTCACGGAAGTGGACGTCGCACCTCCGGGCGAGGGCTATGTGCAGGTCCGGGTGGAGGCCTCGGGCCTCAACTTCCGCGACGTGCTCAACGTCCTCGGCCTCTATCCGGGCGACCCGGGACCCATCGGCGGTGATTTCGCCGGCGTCGTCACGCAATTGGGCGCCGGCGTCACCGGGCTCGAGGTCGGTCAGCGCGTGTACGGCTTCATGCAGGGGGCGTTCTCCAGCCGGTTCAACGTGCCCGCCCAGCTGCTCGCGCCGATCCCCGACGGAGTCAGTGCGGTCGAGGCGGCCACCATTCCCGCTGCGGCGCTGACGGTTCGGCTCGCGTTCGACTGGGCACAGCTGAAGCCCGGCGACCGTGTGCTCATCCACGCCGCCAGCGGCGGTGTCGGCCTGGCGGCCATCCAGATGGCTCAGCAGTGCGGTGCCACCGTCTTCGCCACCGCCAGCACCTTCAAGCGCGCGACGCTGCGCAAGCTGGGTGTGGAGTACGTCTATGACTCGCGCACAACGGATTTCGCCGACCAGATCCTCGCCGACACCGACGGTGCCGGCGTCGACGTGGTGCTCAACAGCCTGACCAGCGAGGGGCTCCTCGAAGCGACCGTGCGGGCGACCGCCCAGAACGGCCGCTTCGCCGAGATCGCCAAGCGCGACATCTGGACACCCGAGCAGATGGCGCAGGCCCGTCCCGACATCGCCTACGAGATCGTGGCGCTGGACACGGTGACCTTCCAAGAGCCCGAACGTATTCGGGGCTTGCTGACCGAGGTGTCACAGGGATTGGCCGACGGGGACTGGACACCGCTGCCGGCCGAGATCTACCCCCTGACCGAGGCGCGGGCCGCGTTCCGCCGCATGCAGCAAGCGCGGCACATCGGCAAGATCGTGGTGCAGATACCCAATCCGCTGCAGCCGCGGGCGGATCGGAGCTACCTGATCACCGGTGGACTGGGAGCCATCGGTCTGCACACGGCGTCGTATCTGGCGCAGCTCGGTGCCGGTGACATCGTGCTGACCAGCCGACGGGAGCCGGGTGCGGACGCGCAACGGTTGATCGAGGAGATGACCGAGCGCTACAAGTGCCGCATCCATGTCTTCACCGCCGACGTCGGCAACGAGTCCGAGGTTGCCGCGCTGCTGGCGCGCATCCGCGCGGAGCTGCCACCGTTGGCCGGCGTGGCCCATCTGGCCGGCGTGCTCGATGATGCGCTGCTGTCCCAGCAGAGCCTGGAACGGTTCCGGACAACGTTGGCGCCCAAGGCATTCGGCGCATGCCACCTGGACAGGTTGACCCGAGACGACGAGCTCGACTTCTTCATCGTGTCCTCGTCGGTGTCGAGCTTGTTCGGTTCGCCCGGTCAGTCCAACTACGCGACCGCCAACGCGCTGCTCGACGGCCTGGTCGCACAGCGCAGGGCGCAGGGCCTGCCGGCCACCGGCGTCAACTTCGGTCCCTGGGCCCAGGGCGGGATGGCCTCCTCGGAGGCCGCGACCGCCAACATCAGTGCGCAGGGCCTGATTCCGCTGGAACCGTCGGCGGCCCTGGGTGCCCTCGCCGAGGTCGTCGCGAACGGAACCGGCCAGGCCACCGTCCTCAAGGCCAACTGGCAGCGCGCCGCGAAGGTGCTGGGCAGTTCGCGACCACCGATCCTCGACGTGGTGTTGCCCAGTGCGGTCGGAGAGGTGACCGGTGACAGCGAGTTGCTCAAGCAGCTCATGGAGATTCCGGTGCCACAGCGCGCCGGTTTCGTGACCGAATTCCTGCAACGAGAGGTGCAGAACTTCCTGCGGCTCGCCTCACCGCCGGCGGCGAGCAGCCGGTTCCTGGACCTGGGGACGGATTCGTTGATGGCGATCGAGCTGCGCAACCGGCTGCACAGTCAGTTCGGCGGTAAGTTCACGATCAACGCGACTGCGGTGTTCGACTATCCGACCATCGGAGGCCTGGCCGAATACCTCGTGGGTCAGCTGCCCGACGCGGACACCGAGCCGGGCCAGCCGGAACCGGTTGCGGCGCAGGAGCCGCAATGATGTCAGGCGCTGATGTCGAACCCGGTGATGACCTTGGTCGGACGCAGCCGCACCACTAATTCGCCGGGAACGGCGTTGCGCCTGCCGAATTCGTCGGCGCGGTCGGCGCCCATGTAGCGGCCCCCGGTGCGGGTCGCGACGTCCAGCACGTCCTGGGGATCCTCGCTGACCGTGGCCACGCCCTGCACCTGGACGAACGAATACGGCGGATGAGGGTCGTCGACGCAGATCACCACTCGCGGATCGCGGGCCAGGGCACGGCCTTTCGACGTGTCGCGACCGGTGTTGAACGCCAACTGCCCGTAATCGACGACGAACCACACCGGGGCGACCAGCGGCCTGCCATCGGCGGCGACGTAGCCCAGCATCCCGGTACGGGTGCCGGTCGAGAGGAACTCGATGACCTTTTCGGTCAGCTCGGCCATGCGTTAGAGGCGGGCCAGGTCGTAGTCGCCGAGGTGGTCGATCAGGTTGTGCAGGTGCTCACCCGAGGTGCCCAGCGTGTGCTCGATCGCGGTGAGCCGGGCGGCATAGTGGCTGACCGGGTATTCCGCGGTCACCCCGATGCCGCCGTGCATCTGGACCGACTCCTGCGCGATGTGCCGGCCCGAACGGCCGACCTGCAGCTTGGCGCGCGAGGCGATCACCGGGTCGATGTTGCCGTCAGCGATCGACATGGCCGCGTACAGGGTCATGCTGCGGGCCAGTTCCAGCGAGACGTACATGTCGGCCGCGCGTTGCGTGAGCGCCTGGAATTTGTTGAGCGTGACGCCGAACTGCTTGCGGGTCTTGAGGTAATCAGTGGTCAGGCGCAGCGATTCCTCCATGGCGCCCAGCGCTTCGGCGCACAACGCGGACTGGATGCGCACGATGGCGTCGCGGATCGCGCCCGACGCGTCGACCGCCTCGCCGAGGGGTTCGGCGGCAGTGGAGTCCAGGTCGATCTGGGCGCCGCGCTGTCCGTCGAACGTCCGGAACGGGTGCCTGGTGACCGATGCCGCATCGACCAGGAACAGGCCGGCGCCGCCGCTTGGCAGGGCGGCGCTGACCACCAGGGTGTCGGCGGCGTCCCCGGCCAGCACCGGGTTCTTCCGACCGCTCAAGGTCCACGAATCACCTTGCTGCGCAGCCTTGGTGCTCAACTCGGCGGACGGATCGCGCTGCCCCGGCTCGAGGTGGGCGAACGCCAGCAGCCGCTGCCCGCCCGCGACCTCGTCGAGCAGTTCCTTCTGCGCGTCGGTGCCCAGCTCGGCGATCAGCGCACCGGGTCCCAGCGCGGCGTGCAGTACCGGTTCGGGGGCGAGGCGGCGCCCGACCTCGTTGAGCACCACCATGATCTCGATCTGGCCGGACTCGTCCGGATCGAAACCGAGGCCGAGGATGCCGGTGTCGGCGAGCTGGCTCCAGACCTCGCGGCTCCAGCCGAGATCGGAGCCGATGATCTTGTTGCGGCTTTCCGGGTCGTAGGTGCGCGACAGCAGGTCGCGCGTGGTGTCGCGGAGCAGGGCCTGCTCGTCGCTCAGCTGAAAGTCCATGACTGCCTCACAATCCCAGAATCGTCGACGCGATGATGTTGCGCTGCACCTCGCTGCTGCCGCCGTAGATCGACGTCTTGCGGTAGTTGAGGTAGTGCGGCGCACTGTGTTGGGCCCAGTCCGGCGAGGCGATGTCTTCGCCGTTGGCCGGCAGCGCGTCCGGCCCGGCCACCTCGACGAGCAGTTCGGTGGCCACCTGCTGCAATTGGCTGCCGCGCAGTTTGAGCACCGACGAGGCCGGATTGGGCTGCCCGTCCGCGGAGTCGGTGACGACCCGCGACTGGGTGAGTTCCAGTGCCAGCAGCTCGTTTTCGGCCTCGGCCAGCCGCGCCGCGAACAGCGGGTCGCCCAGCACTCCGGTGGCCTTGGCGTGTTTCTTCACCTCGGCGAGGCGCACCTTGGTCCGTCCCACCCCGGCGATGCCGGTGCGCTCGTTGCCCAGCAGGAATTTCGCGTACGTCCAGCCCTGATTCTCTTCTCCGACAAGCTGATTGGCGGGAACCCGGACGTCCTCGAAGAAGACCTCGTTGATTTCGTGGCCGCCGTCGATCGTCTTGATGGGTCGCAGGGTGATGCCCGGCGTCTTCATGTCGAAGAGCAAAAAGGAGATGCCGGCCTGCCGCTTGGGCGCTTGCGGGTCGGTGCGGACCAGGCAGAAGATCCAGTCCGCGTACTGGCCGAGCGTGGTCCAGGTCTTCTGGCCGTTGACCACGTAGTCGTCGCCGTCCCGCACCGCGGTGGTGCGCAGCGAGGCCAGATCCGACCCCGCCTCGGGCTCGGAGAAGCCCTGGCACCACCAGATGTCGAGGCTGGCGGTTGGGGGCAGGAAGCGTTGTTTGACTTCCTCCGAACCGAATTCGGCGATCACCGGGCCCACCATCTTGGTGTTGAAGTTCAGCGGCTCAGGGACGCACGCCAGCTGCATCTCGTCGGCCCAGATCTGGTGCTGGGTCGGGGTCCAGTCCTTGCCGCCCCATTCCACCGGCCAGTTCGGTACTGCCAGGCCGTGCTCGTGCAGGATCTTGTGGCTGGTGACGATGTCGTCGTGGTTCACTTCGGCCGAGCCGCGGCGTACCCGCTCGCGCAGCTCCTCGGGAATCTTGGTCGTGTAGATGGTGCGGAGTTCGTCGCGGAACGCGGCTTCCTCGGGCGTGAGCGCCAGTTGCATGGCAGCCTCCTGTCGTTTCGGGGTGACCGTGACGACGCAGCGCCCCGAGCTGTTTTCTGGCGGTGCTGGTCGTTCGCTCGACTTCCATCTTGACCCATCCCTCGCGGGCCCCGTGCACAGCCTCGGGTTAATCCACAGATAGCCGTTGAGCGGTGCCGGTGTGACGGTCCGCGGACCTACCGTCGGCCCATGCGAACAGAACTTCCGGCGGAGCGCCTGCACCGGCGGCTCAACGCCGAACCGGAGACCGATGGCGCCGCCGAGCCCGCGGACGCCGGGTCGGCCTCGACGCAGGACACCCCGGACGACGACCAGAATTCACTGTTGCCGCGCTGGCTTCCCGACGCCTCGCAGGACCGCGGCTGGGTGGCCAGGGTGCGCGCCGACCCCGGCCGCGCCGGCGCCATCGGGTTGGCGATCGTGGCGGCGCTGGCGGTGCTGGTCACGGTTTTCACCTTGTTGCGCGACCGGCCGGCGCCGGTGATGTCAGCCAAGCTGCCACCGGTGGAGAAGGTGTCCACCGCCAGGTCGTCGGCCAGCCCGGGTGCGGCGCCACCCGCAAGCCCCGACCGTCCGGTGGTGGTCAGCGTCGTCGGCTTGGTGCACACGCCGGGTTTGGTGACGCTGGCGCCGGGGTCGCGCATCGCCGATGCGCTGCAGGCCGCCGGCGGCGCGGTGAACGGCGCCGACACCATCGGACTGAACATGGCCCGACCGGTCGGTGACGGCGAACAGATCGTGGTCGGCCTCGCTCCCGTTCCGGGCCAGCCGACGGCCCTGGGCAGTTCGGTCGCCACCGCAACGACGCCGACCTCCAAGGCGCCGGCGCCCGGGTCGGGATCGGTCAAGCCGAAGCCGGGCCAGGCGGTCGACCTGAACACCGCGACCGTCGCGGAACTCGACGCTCTGCCCGGCGTTGGGCCGGTCACCGCCGCCGCGATCGTGGCGTGGCGGCAGGCCAACGGCAAATTCACCAGCGTCGACCAGCTCGCCGATGTCGAGGGCATCGGGCCGGCGCGGCTGGAGAAGCTGCGCGCGCTGGTCCGTGTCTGACCCCGGTGCTGCCTCCCGGGCTAGGTGGATCACCGTCGGGGCATGTCGATGTGCGCCTGGTGCCGGCCGCGCTGACCTGCTGGGCGGTGACGGCCGGCGGGATCTGGTGGTCGGCCGGGCGGATCTTCGCCTGGTGCTGCGTCGCGCTGACCGTCGCCGCCGGTGCGCTGGCATGGCGCGCGGCGCGCCGGCCCGGCCGCGTGGCCCGGCTCCGCACGATCAGCGCCGGCCTGGCCGCCGTGGGTGTGGTGGGAGCGGGCTACGGCTTCGCGATCGCGCTGCGCGCCGACGCGGCCGCTCACCACCCGATCACCGCGGCCTTCGGCACCAGCGCCCCGGCTACCGTCACCCCCACCGAGAGCCCGGTGTCGCTGGGCAGCAGCCGGCTGATGTTTCGGGCGACCCTGCAACGCCTGCGCGACGCCGAAATGTCAGGCCGCGTCGTGGTTTTCGCGCGCGCCTCGGACTTCGCCGCCGTGACGGTGGGCCAGCCGGTGCGGTTCACCGCGCGGATCACCCGGCCGACCCGCCGGGACCTGACCGTCGCGGTGCTCAATGCGTCGGGCCCGCCGGCCATGGGCACCGCGAGCGCAGTGCAGTCGGCCGCGCACGGCGTGCGCAGCCGCTTTGCCGCCGCGGTCCGCGCCACGCTGCCCGGCGAGCAGGCGGCGATGCTGCCCGCGCTGGTGCTCGGCGACACCTCGGCGGTGCCAAGTGACACCAGCCGCGACTTTCGTGCGGCCGGCATGACGCACCTGATGGCCGTGTCGGGGGCCAACGTGACGATCGTGTGTGTGGCCGTGCTGTTCTCGGCCCGGCTGATCGGCCCGCGGTCGGCCGTCGCGCTTGCCGCGCTGGCGCTGGTGGCCTTCGTCATCGTCGTGCAGCCGACGGCGAGTGTGGTGCGGGCGGCGGTGATGGGTGCCATCGCGCTGACGGGCATGTTGACTTCGCGTCGGCGGCAAGCCATTCCGGCCCTCGCCGCCACCGTGCTGGTGTTGCTGGCGGTCGCCCCCACGCTGGCCGTGGACGTGGGGTTTGCGCTGTCGGTGCTCGCCACCGCGGCGCTGATCGTCGTCGCGCCGGTCTGGTCGCGGCGCCTGGTCACCAAGGGATGGCCCAAGCCGCTGGCCGACGCGCTCGCCGTCGCGTGGGCCGCGCAGGTGGTGACCGCGCCGCTGGTGGCGGCGATCTCCGGGCGATTCAGCGTGGTTGCCGCCCTGGCGAACCTCGCGGTGGCCGGTGTGAT
>NZ_LZKV01000136.1:0-22914 GCF_001672995.1 Mycobacterium sp. 1482292.6
CTGCACGAAATGCATTGCGGCCACTCGACACCCGTGCCCTATCTGCAGGCGTACTGGACATTCGGGTCGCGCGGCGAACCGCACGGCGTGACCGGCACGCGGGACCCTGGGTTGCGCGGTAGGGCCCGCCGCGAGTCGGCGTTGTTGCGATGGGGATTCACGGCGAAGCCGTTCTGAGGTGCTGTGGCGCCGATGGTGCTCGCCGCGCGACGGCGGCGGATCAGAGGCCTTGAGTGCGGACCCGGCTCGGGCTGCGGCGACTGGACACCGAGGGTGGCGGCGCGGTGGTCAAGCGCAAGGCCAGCACGATGGATTCTTCGGGAGCGGTCGCGGTGAGGCGCACGAAATCGTCTTGTAATCGTGCCAATTCGCCGGCGAAACCGGCCGACAACTCGTGCAGATCGGCAGCATTTCGCGCGTGCAGGAAGACCGGTGACAACGGCCGGACGGCGAGGCCTTCCCGCTGGGCAACGATCCATACCGCCTCGACGGCCGACCCGCCGCGGACGTAGTCACCAAGGCGACTTCCGGTCACGGTCAGCACCGCCAGCGCCGAGCTGCCGAGGACTTCGTCGCGCATGCCGTCGCCCAAGGCGCTGCCGGCGTTCCATTCGGCAAGGTAAGCCATGACGTCGGGGCGGCGCACGATATCCATCAGCGCCAGGTCGCTGGCTTCGAGTTCGAGGGAGCGTACGTCGATACCGGTGTCGGGGTCGGGATCCCCAGGCCAGCGCAGCTCCGAGACCATCTCGGTGTGCAGTTGCCGCGTCAGGTACCGGATGCGGTCGGCCGCACCGAAAATCGTTGCGGCCCGCGCCAGGTCGTCTCGCTCGGTGAGTAGGTGCAGACGCGCGCCCTCGCCCTCGGCGGTGACGGTGAGCAATTTGGCCGTCTGATCGTCGAGCGGTTGTGGGATTCCGCGATGACGGTTGGTCTCGCGCGCGAGCATCGGTTCGTACAGATCGGCCAGGGCGGGGTCGTTACCGTTTCCGAAGTGCATCGTGGCCCGTACCGGAGACCCGGCTGCGTCTTCGGAAACGCTCACCGGTCCGAGCATCCCACGGGCGGCGGCGGCGATCCTGACGTTGTACAACGCGGCCCCCACCGCGACAGCGCTGCCGCGGAAGCCCACGTCCATCGTCGAAGTATGTTCCGGGGCAACGCTTATGGTGAGGCTAGTCGGTTGCGCGTCGATGCACCACGGCTGGCTGTTTCCCCCCGAGGGGGCGCGCATCGCGGCGGCGACAATCGTGTCGTCGAATGCGGATGCGGCCGGGTCGCTTCCCGGTTCGGTGTCTCGCGCGGGGTGAAGCTGGGCCGTCTCGACTTCGTCGAGTTCGTCGAGCGCCGCGCCGGTGTCGATGCGGCACCGGCCGGATCTCAGGTTCTCACCCAATCCGATTCTGCGCACAGCCTCGGCCATCGCCGCAGCGCCGACGATGACATCGGATGCCAACTGCGGCCACGTCGACAGCGATCGGTCGATCTCGATGAGCGACGCGGCGGTGCGGGGCGAGATGTGCTCGGCTTCGTCGTAACGCAGCATGTGCGGGAGCTTCTCGCGGGTGCTCATGCCCGCCACTTGCTCGATATCGAGCTGATCCAGCAGCCCGTGCATGACCGGGCGCCCAGGGTTTTGATCGAAGCGTTCGACGTCGACCCGCCCCCGGTCGCTGGTCGCCATCAACACGGGGATTCGCCTGTCACGGGCCGCCATCCGCAGGGCGATCTTCATGTCGAGCGAATCGCACTCCTCGATGACGATGTCCAGTCCGTCCAGAAAGGCATCGATGGTGTCCGCGGTGATCCCGGCATCGAACACGTCCACCGCCAGGTAGGGATCGAGCTCGGCGATCCTGCGCGCCGCGACCTGAGCTTTGTTCAATCCGAGGTCGAATACGGTGGCCGGCACCCGATTCAGATTCGACAGTTCCAAGTGATCGAAATCCGCCAGCCGCAGGCGGCCACACAAGCCCTGAACCGCCAAGGTATGCGCGATGACATGGCCGACGCTCAGACCGGCGACGCCGATCGTCAGTGAGCTGAGTTTGGTCTGTTCCGCCGCGGTGATGTTGTTTCTGTTGCGATCAAGTCGTAGCGCCCGAAACCCGCGCGGCCCCAGCACCGCAACGGCGGCGCGCCGCCACGGGTAGTGCGCCCACCGGGCCCCTTCGTCGAGCAGCGTCGAATCCGGCGGTGGGCGCAGGCCGCGCAGATTGGCCAGTTGCGCGTCGAGCCGGTCGACGATCTCGACGGTGGGATCGGCTCGCAGCCGCTCCAGTATCAGACGGTCGCCGGGTTCATCGATGTCGAGAATCTGCGCGCTGTACGCGGTTACCGTGCGCTCGTCCATGGTGTTTCGTGTATAGCACCTGACCGGCGCGTCGGCCGCGGTAACGCGGCGTTTGGCCGCTCGTCAAGCGGTCACGCCCTCGTCCCGCGACTCCGTGTCCTTGAGGAACTGCCCGCGCCGAATCAGGCTCGTGACCGCGGCGTCCCAGCGTCGCAGCTGTGGCTCGCTGAAGAACGACTCACCCAGATAGAGCTCGATATAGGGATGCAGAATGATCGCGCCGATGCGCAGGATGAGCGGATTGAGCGCCCCCCAGTCGGGATCGAGGTCTCCTCGCAGCTTGCCCTGCTGCCCGAATTGTTCGCCCTGGCCCGCGCTGATACCCACCAGCCCGGTGAAGATGACCGAACCCAGTGCGCCGCCCTCGGCGAGCGCACGCCCGAGATAGGTCATCACATCGGGACGTTCGACCATCAGTGCGGTCAGCCGGCGCCCCGCCTCGTTGAGGCTGTCGGCGGCCGGCTCGGACGGCGTATCGGCTGCCAATGCCTCGCTCACCGTCTGCAGGACGTACTGATCGACGGCGGCGCTCAGCGCGGCCTTGGTGCGAAAGTGGTGCTGTATCAGCCCAATCGACACGTCCGCGGTTTCGGCGACCGCGCGCAGCGTCGTGGCGGCGATGCCGCGAACGGCAAAGCAGCTCAGCGCGGCGTCGCGAATGCGCTCCTTGAGCGACGGCTCCGCTGGCGGGGGCGGGTCATAAGGAAACAGCCGGGTGGGTCCCACGGCCGGACAATACACCCGTATCGCATCCCGGTACGAAGGTATCGGACCACCATATCCGCGCATCGTCACCGCGCCTGCGTTCCGCCCGACCATGGGCGCGGCCACCCGCCTGCCCTCGTCGACGAACGGCGTTCCCGCGCACGAGGTCCCGCGACCCTACTGCGACCGCCGCTCGAGGTAGCGAACCATCTGTTCCCAGTACACCAGCGTCAACGTCATCTGCAGGGCCACGGCGATCAGCGCCGGTCGCAGCCGACGCCGGCGTGCGGCCAGCACCGCGCCCACCGCGGCCGCCGACGACGCCACGCTGACCACCATCGCCGCGTCGCGGGGCCGGCGGGTGATCCACAGCTCCTCGCCCAGCATCGCCCGCGTCGACCAGGCGTGCTGTTGCGCCGGCTTGCCGAACACCACCGGATTCACCGCCAGCCACAACGCAATCCAGGCCGCATGGCGCCATCGTCGCGTCCATATCGGGACCAGGATCAGCGGCGTGCTCGCCCACCGGGTCCATGCGCTCAGCGGATGGCAGTGCCGCGCGAACACCGCACGCCGCACGCGCGCAACCGGATACACCGGCGCTATCGCTTGGAATGTTCGGCCGGAACTACCACCGGGGCGCCGGCGCCCGGCGCGGATGCGGCGGGCAACGGGGTGCGCGGAATTCCCGGCGTGCCCAGCTCCCCGGCCAGCCAGGGCAGCGAGGCCGCGAACACCCGGTCCGCGAACGGCCAGTCGTGCTTGCCGGGCTGCGGAACCACCGCACAGTCGATTCCGTTGGAGCGGCCGATCGCGCACAGCGAATAGGCGGCCGCCGTCTGATTGCCGGGATTGGCGGCCGCCTCGCGTCCGGCGAGACGGATGGCGCCGCTGTCGGCCAGCTGCAGGTCGCGGCGCGGCGGCGGGCCGTCGGACGAGATCGCGAACCAGCCGGCCACGTCGCGGTATGGCCCATGCCGGGTGATCACCGTGGTCGGGTCGAAAGCCGCCCAGGCGTCGGCGTTTCCGCCGAACAGCCTGGCGATGGTCTGGGCCTTGCTGCCGGCGTTGGGGAAGAAGTCACCGGCGACGTCGACGAACGCGCTGAACAGCTCGGGGTGCATGACGGTCAGGTCGACGGCGCAGGTGCCGCCCATCGACCAGCCCGCGACGCCCCAGTTGGACCGGTGCTGGCTGACCCCGAAGGTCGAAATCATGAACGGCACAACGTCTTTCGTCAGGTGATCGGCGGCGTTGCCCCGAACCCCGTTGACGCATTCGGTGTCGTTGTTGAACGCGCCGCCGGAATCGACGAACACCAGCACCGGCGCCTTACCGTCGTGTGCGGCCGCGAAGTCGTCGATCGTCTTGACCGCGTTGCCCGCCCTGGTCCAGTCGGCGGGTGTGTTGAATTGCCCGCCGATCATCATCACCGCCGGCAACGCCGGCGGCGGGGTGGTCGCGAACCATTCGGGCGGCAGGTAGACCAGCTCGCCGCGGTGTTTGAAGTGCGACCCGTCGGACGGGATCGCCACCGGCACCACGGTGCCGTGCGGCGGCCGGATTCGGCTGGCGGCCATCGCGGTAACGGTGGCCTGATCGGTCTGATCGGGCAGCGGCCCCGAGGTCAGCTGGCTCCACGCCGACTGCACGGTGGGGAAGTAGCCGACCCACAGGTTGAGCACCAGCGCCGCGCTGAGCAAGCACAACGGTACGGCCAGCACCGCGGCGCCGCGCCGCCAGCGGCGCGCGGTGCGCCAGCCCAGCACCAGCACGGCCGCCGCCATGCCGGTCAGGGCGATCCACAGCCACAGCGCCGCCGGTGCGGGGTCGTCGGAGAGCCCGCGGTCGACGATGTACCAGTGCGTCAGGTAGGCGGCGAACCCGCCGGCCAGCGCGGCGGCCGGCAGCCACACGGTGCGCCAGCGGCGCGACCGCCAGCCGACCGCCAGGAGCAGCACAATCGCGGCGAGCACCTGGATCGTCGCCGGCACCCAGCCATGCATCAGCGAGGTGTGGCTACTTGCCAGGACCTGCGCCGCGGCGCTGTCCGTCGGGGCTGTCACGTGAGTCATTGTGATCTAAAGTTAATCGGCCTGGAACAAATTCACCGAATGTTCGCGCTGGGCTCTACGGACGTTCGGGGCCGCCGCTAATGCGGCTTGGCCAGCGGAAATGGCAAGGTCTCCCGGATGCTGCGGCCCGTTATGAGCATGACGAGCCGATCGATGCCCATCCCGAGTCCGCCGGTGGGCGGCATCGCGTACTCCATCGCCTGCAGGAAGTCTTCGTCGAGCTCCATCGCCTCGGGATCCCCGCCGGCAGCTAACAACGACTGCTCCTGCAGGCGGCGGCGCTGTTCCACCGGGTCGGTGAGCTCGCTGTAGGCGGTGGCCAGCTCGACCCCCCAGGCCACCAGGTCCCACCGCTCGGCCACGCCCGGTTCGCTGCGGTGCGGCCGGGTCAGCGGCGACACCGACGTCGGGAAGTCGATATAGAACGTCGGCTCCTCGGTCCGGTCCTCGACCAGATGCTCGTACAGCTCCAGCACCACCGCGCCGGCATCCCAGTGCGCCCGATAGGGGATGTGCGCGGCGTCGGACAGCTTGCGCAGGGTGGACAGCGACGTGGCGGGGTCGACGTGCTCGCCGAGCGCTTCGGACACCGCGTCATAGACGGTCTTGACCCGCCACACCCCGGAGATGTCGACGGGCTCGAGCCGGCCGTCGCCCCCGTCGGCGCGGGGTCGCAGCACCACCTGCTCGCCGTGCGCGGCCTCGGCGGCGTTCTGGATGAGCTCGCGGCAGCCGTCGATCCACACCGTGTAGTCGGCGTGGGCCTGGTAGGCCTCCAGCAGGGTGAACTCCGGGTTGTGGCTGAAGTCGACGCCCTCGTTGCGGAAGGCGCGGCCCAATTCGAAGACACGCTCCACGCCGCCGACGCACAACCGCTTCAGGTAGAGCTCGGGGGCGATGCGCAGGAACAGGTCCAGGTCGTAGGTGTTGATGTGCGTGACGAAGGGCCGCGCGGTCGCTCCACCGTGGATCTGCTGCAGGATCGGGGTCTCGACCTCGATGAAATCCTTGGCGAACAGCGTCTGCCGGACCGAACGCAACACGTCGCTGCGGGCCTTGATCAGCTCGCGCGAATCGGGATTGACGGCCAGGTCGACGTAGCGGGTCCGCACCCGCGCCTCCGGGTCGGTCAGCCCCTTCCACTTGTTCGGCAGGGGCCGCAGGCACTTGCCGATCATCCGCCAGTCGGTGACGATCAGCGAGCGGCTTCCCTTCTTGGAAAAGCCCATCTGCCCGGACACCTCGACCAGATCGCCCAGGTCGATGGCCGCGGTGAAGTCCGCGGTCCGCCCCCGCTGCAGCTGCGAATTGTCCAGCAGCACTTGCATTTCCCCCGACCAGTCGCGCAGGTCGGCGAACAGCACGCCGCCGTAGTCGCGGATCCGCAGGATCCGTCCCGCCACCGTCACACTTTCCTGGTCGTCGGCGACCAGGGCCCGGGCGATGGTGTGGGTGGGCGGGGTCCCTACCGGGTAAGCGTCAACGCCGTTGTGCTTCAGGGCTTTCAGCTTGGCCAGGCGCACTCGAACTTGTTCGGGCAGCCGTGACCTGGACTCCTCCTCGTCGGCGGACTCCCGGCGTTCCCGCAGCCCGCTGACGTCCGGGGCGCTGCCGTCGTGATGCAGCAGCCCGGACTCCGCCAACCGTGGCGGGACGGCGGGGTAGTGGCCGGTGTGCGTCTTGCGCCGCCCGAACGGCAACACCAAAAAGCCCTCGGCGAGTGCCGAAGCGACGCCGACCCGCGGGATCAGCCGGGCGTCCTCGTAGCAGGCGTAACGCGGCACCCAATCGGGTTGGTACTTCATGTTCGAGCGGTACAGGGTTTCCAGCTGCCACCACCGCGAGAAGAACAGCAACAGTCCTCGCCACAGCCGGGCGACCGGACCCGCGCCGAGCTGGGCGCCCTGTTCGAACGCCGAGCGGAACATCGCGAAGTTCAGCGAGATGCGGGTGATGCCAAGGGTTTCGCCATTGAGCGCCAGCTCGCTGACCATCAGCTCGATGGTGCCGTTGGGGGACTGCGGCGACCGGCGCATCAGGTCCAGGGAGACACCGGTGGTCCCCCAGGGAACCAGCGACAGCATCGCGACGACGCTGCCGTCGCGGTCCAGCGCCTCGACCAGCAGGCAGTCCCCGTCGGCGGGGTCGCCGAGTCGGCCCAGCGCCATCGAGAAGCCGCGCTCGGTCTGGGTGTCGCGCCAGGCGTCGGCGCGGGCGATGGTGTCGGCCATCGCCTCGGCGCTGATGTCGCGGTGGCGCCGGATCCGCACGGTCAGGCCAGCCCGACGGGCCCGGGTCACGGCCTGGCGGACGCCGCGCATGTCGGGGCCTGACAGCTTGAAATCGGCGGTCCGCAGGATGGCTTCGTCGCCGAGCTCGAGCGCGTTCAGACCGCCTTCGCGGTAGGCCCGCGCGCCCTGGGTGCTGGCGCCCATCACCCCGGGCGCCCAGCCGTAGGTCTGGCACAACCCCAGCCAGGCGTCCACGGCCTGCGGCCACGCCCGCGGATCGCCGATCGGGTCACCGCTGGCCAGGCAGACGCCGATCTCGACGCGATACGTGACCGCGGCGCGTCCGCTTTGGGCGAAGACCACCGACTTGTCGCGGCGGGTGGCGAAGTAGCCCAGGGAGTCGTTCTTGCCGTACAGCTCGAGCAGGCCGCGGATGGCCGATTCGTCCTCGCCGGTCAGCGCGTTCTCCGCGCGCTGGGACTGAAAGAGCACGATCGTCGCCAAGATCAGCGCCAGCGCGCCGAACAACCCGAAGATCGCGTTCAGGAAGACGTGCGGCCGGCCGGTGAACAGGTCGGGATCGGCGAGCGCGAATCCGACCACCCGGTTGGCCACGTACGGCAGCCGGTCCTGGCGGGCCAGCGTTCCCGGGAACAACTCGACCAGGCCCCAGGACACCAGGATGCCCACCACGTCGCCGGCGATGAGCACCGCGGCCGCCTTGACCAGCGCACCCTTGCGGACCTTGGCCCAGAACTCCCGGTAGGCCAGCACCAGCAGGACGATCGCCACGATGTGGACGGCGAAGCCGAGGTTCTCGCCGAAGATCTCCGCGGCGGTGTTGTCGCCCGCGGCGATGTCGGCGGCGTTCAGCGCGGCGGCCAGGATCATGTTGGCCAGCAACAGCAGCCAGGCGATGCGCTTGCGCGCGGTCAGGGCCGCGGCCAGCAGCGCCAGGATGAACGACCACGCGATGCTGGTGTCCGGGAAGTTGAACAGGTAGTCGTTGATGAACTCGCGCGGGACCTTGATCAGGTACCGGATCAGCGGGGACACGCTGCCGAGCAGCGACACGGTCGCGATGACGCCCACGGTCCATCCGGCCGCCGCCGGCACCCAGCGGTACCGCGAGTTCGACCGGCCGCGCGGCCCCGAACGCAGGCCTGAACGAGGGCCCGAACCGGGCCTCGAACTAGGAGATGCGAGTGTCACAGACCGCGAGGATATGCCCTCAATCCGTGAAAAGCTTGTCGAAGCGCTGAGACTGGCGGCCGCCAGTTTGGGCGTGGTTTCGGGCCGGCCGCCGGCCCATTGCGGCGCGGTCGACCGGCCGAAGTGCTAAAAGCCACCTCAAGGCTGCTAAACTAGCGGCTGCGACCATCCCGGCGAATGCCAGGAACAGTTAAGTGGAGTCCCACTCCCACCGCGAGCCGATGAAATCCCGTTGCGGATCTTCGAAAGGTTCAGCGGTCCGGTCACAGGCATCGCGGATGCCTGTTCCGCGGGTGACGCGGGCGGCTCGAGCAGTTTCCAGCCGCGATCGGTCGGCATTGGGCCCTGCTTGTGCAGGGCTTTTTTGCTAGTGGTGTGGTGTCTCCGCCGCTGATTCCCGGACCGACCCAGGCGGTCGTCACCGCAGGACCTACAGAAGCCCAACAAGGGAGGCCCCATCAGCACTGAGACCCGCGTCAACGAGCGCATTCGCGTACCTGAAGTCCGATTGATCGGCCCAGGGGGAGAGCAGGTAGGCATAGTGCGCATCGAAGACGCACTGCGCGTCGCTGCGGACGCCGATCTTGACCTTGTCGAAGTTGCCCCGAACGCCAGACCGCCGGTCTGCAAGATCATGGACTACGGCAAGTTCAAATACGAAGCGGCGCAAAAGGCGCGCGAATCCCGCCGGAACCAGCAGCAGACCGTCGTCAAAGAACAGAAGCTGCGACCCAAGATCGACGATCACGACTACGAGACCAAAAAGGGTCACGTCATCCGCTTCCTGGAGGCGGGGTCGAAGGTGAAGGTCACCATCATGTTCCGCGGACGTGAGCAGTCGCGGCCCGAGCTGGGCTATCGGCTGCTTCAGCGCCTGGGAGCGGACGTCGCCGAATACGGCTTCGTCGAAACGTCCGCCAAGCAGGACGGCCGCAACATGACGATGGTGCTGGCACCGCACCGCGGCGCGAAGACTCGCGCCAAGGCGCGCCATCCGGAAGGACCGGGGGGCGGCGCGGCATCGGAGACCGATGCGGCCGCCGAAGCCGAACCTTCGTCGAACTGACCCAGCGCGAGACTTTTCAAGCGCCCGAGTGCCCGCACTCGAGCACTTCATAGAACAGAGGAAACATGCCCAAAGCCAAGACCCACAGCGGGGCGTCGAAGCGGTTCCGGCGCACCGGAACCGGCAAGATCGTTCGCCAGCAGACCAACCGCCGGCATCTGCTCGAGCACAAGCCGACCAAGCGGACCCGGCGGCTCGACGGCCGCACCACGGTGTCGGCCAACGACACCAAGCGCGTCAACAGCCTGCTGAACGGCTGACCACCGCGCCGGCCAGACCCGCAGCGCGAGCTGGCACGGCGACCCGACCAACCAATTGTGAACGAGAGTAGGAACATCCAATGGCACGCGTGAAGCGGGCGGTCAACGCCCACAAGAAGAGGCGCAGCATCCTGAAGGCCTCGAAGGGCTATCGCGGCCAGCGATCCCGGCTCTACCGCAAGGCCAAAGAGCAGCAGCTTCATTCGCTGAACTACGCCTACCGCGACCGTCGTGCGCGCAAGGGCGAGTTCCGCAAGTTGTGGATCTCGCGGATCAACGCGGCGGCGCGCGCCAACGACATCACCTACAACCGGCTGATCCAGGGCCTCAAGGCCGCCGGTGTGGAAGTGGACCGAAAGAACCTGTCCGACATCGCGATTGCCGACCCGGCCGCCTTCACGGCGCTGGTCGACATCGCGCGGGCGGCCCTGCCCGAGGATGTCAACGCTCCCTCGGATTCGGGAGAAGCGGCCTAACAAGCGCAGGTGCTGACCGAACGTTCGGCCAGGGTCGCCGCGGCGGTCAAGTTGCACCGCCACGTCGGCCGCCGGCGGGCGGGCCGATTCCTCGCCGAGGGCCCCAACCTCGTCGAGGCCGCCGCCCGCCGCGGCCTGGTCCGCGACGTCTTCGTCACCGAAGTCGCCCAGCAGCGGCATGAGTCGCTGCTGGCGACGTTGGCTTCCGCGGGTTGCCCGGTGCACCCGGTCAGCGAGCGCGCGGCGAAAGCGTTGTCCGACACCGTCACTCCGGCCGGCCTGGTCGCCGTGTGCGAAACGCCGGCGACCCGACTTTCCGACGTGCTGGCCGGGCCGCCCGCACTGGTCGCGGTCGCCGTCGAGATCAGCGAACCGGGCAACGCCGGCACCCTCATCCGCCTCGCCGACGCCCTGGGCGCGGCGGGCGTCATCCTGGGCGGCCACAGCGTCGACCCGTACAACGGCAAGTGCCTGCGCGCGTCGGCCGGCAGCATCTTCTCGGTCCCGGTCGTCGTCGCGCCGGACCCGCTCGCCGCGGTCGACGCGTTGCGCGCCGCGGGCCTGCAGCTGCTCGCCACCACCGTCGACGCCCAGACGCGGCTCGACGAGGCCGGCGAACTGCTCGGCGTGCCGACGGCGTGGCTGTTCGGCCCCGAATCACACGGTCTGCCAAGCGAAATCGCCGCGGCGGCCGACCACCGGCTGCGGATCCCGATGGCCGGTGGGGCGGAGAGCCTGAACGTGGCGTCCGCGGCGGCCATCTGCCTGTATCAGAGCGCGCGGGCGTTGAACCTGCCTACGCGGCCTTAGCGGCGCGTTTGGGCCGGCCCCGCCCGGCGCGCAGGCCGGCCAGCGACAGCGTCGTGTGCACCAGCGAACCGGCGCGTTCCATCAGCGCCCGGGCGGGCTGCAGCGCCGGGTCCAACGGCGACTTCGCCGACGGGGGGAAGTAATGCATCGGCAGCCCGCGCCGGTCGCGCGGCGGCGCCATGAACGGCGGGGCCTCCACCAGCGGCGCGTCGGTGGGCAGCCGCCCCTCGGCGCGGCGGTAGGCGGCCAGCGCGCGCGGGTGCAGCCGGATCTCGTCGGGCACCGCCAGGAAGGCCAATTCGACGAGCTTGCCGAACAGGCGCAGCAACACCTCGTCGCCCGGGGTCCAGTGCAGTCCGGCCTTCTCGCGCACCGCGGGCTCGAACAGCCCCGCCGCGATCCAGCGCTGGCCGGCGACCAGCGGCTTGAAGATCTGGTCCCAGATCGGTGTGGGCATCAGCACGAATTTCGGCTTGGGGATCCGCATTTGGAAGATGTCGCGCGTCGCCCGGTTGATCTCGAGGGTCTCGCGGCCGGTGCGCTCCCAGTACTCCTGGAACTCCTCCCAGGTTTCGGGCACCGGCCGCATGCTCATGCCGTACATCCGGTACCACTGGACGTGCTCGGCGAACAACTGCCGCTTCTCGGCCTCGGTCAGGCCGCCGCAGAAGTACTCGGCCACCTTGACGATCAGCATGAAAAACGTGGCGTGCGCCCAGTAGAAGGTCTCCGGGTTCAGCGCGTGATAGCGCCGCCCGGCCGCGTCGGTGCCCTTGATGGTGTGGTGGTAGCTGGTGATCTGCCGGCCGGTCTGCGACGCCCGGTCGCCGTCGTAGACCACCCCCATGATCGGGTAGACCGACCGGGCCACCCGCTGCAGCGGCTCGCGCAGCAGGATCGAATGCTCCTCGACGGCCGCGCCGAGTTCGGGGTACATGTTCTGGATCGCCCCGATCCACACGCCCATCATTCCGGTGCGCAGGTCGCCAAAATACTTCCAGGTCAAAGAATCTGGTCCGAGCGGATCGGCGGGCGCAGTCCCGCCCGCATGCACAGTGCCAGTCATCGCGGCCTCCTGCTCCGGTTGGGCTCACGATAACTTTGACAACGGGCGTTGTCTACGATTTCGGCGAGGTGTCCGCCGGGTGTTATCGAGCTTGGACACCGGTGTGGCACCAGTGTGATCAGGCGGTTTGGTGCGACGTGTGACACATCGGGCGCGGCCGTCATTGCCTGCCTCGAAGAAAACCAAATAACCTGGCCGGGTGGAACTCGCGCGTCGCGATCTGGACCCGGGCGAGGCCGAAGAATCCCAGGCGCACTCGGCTCCGCCGCGCTCTCCACTGTCGGTGCACAGCGCGACTCAATGGCTGCACAGCCGCAACCGCAGCCCCGCGGCGGTCGCCTTCATCCGGCGCGCCCGCCGGCTGCTGCCCGGCGACCCCGAGTTCGGCGATCCGCTGTCCACGGCGGGCGAGGGTGGCCCGCGCGCCGCGGCGCGCGCTGCCGACCGGCTGCTGGGCGACCGCGACGCGGTGTCGCGCGAGGTCAGCCTCGGGGTGCTGCAGGTGTGGCAGGCGCTGACCGAAGGGGTGTCGCGCCGGCCGGCCAACCCGGAGGTGACGCTGGTCTTCACCGACCTGGTCGGCTTCTCGACGTGGTCCCTGCAAGCCGGCGACGACGCGGCGCTGGTGCTGCTGCGGCAGGTGGCGCGGGCCCTCGAGCCGCCCCTGCTCGACGCCGGCGGACACATCGTCAAACGGATGGGCGACGGCATCATGGCCGTCTTCGGTGATCCGACGGTCGCCGTGCGCGCCGTGCTGGCCGCCAAGGACGCGCTGAAATCGGTCGAGGTGGACGGCTATACGCCCAGGATGCGGGTCGGAATCCACACGGGACGCCCGCAGCGGTTGGCCGCCGACTGGCTCGGCGTCGATGTGAACATCGCCGCACGAGTTATGGAAAGGGCCACCAAGGGTGGAATCATGGTGTCGAGTTCAACGTTAGATCTCATACCGCAAAGCGAGTTGGACGCGTTGGGCGTCGAGGCCAAACGCACGAGGAAGCCGGTTTTCGGGCCGAAGCCCGCCGGCATTCCCGACGATTTGGCGATATATCGCCTCAAGACTCTTAAGGAGTTGTCAGGCCCTGATGACACAGCCGAGACAAAATCGCAGCCATAATGGATGCCAATGTTAGGGGGCATCGCGTCCCGGCTCGCCCGGGTCCAATTCACTGTGGGGTATGCGGCGGTGCTGCTCGCCATCAGCTGCGCCATCCTGGCCCTCGGCCCGCACGCGCATGACGTCATCGTTGCGCGCGCCAGCACCAACGTGCACAACCTGGCCCACGGCCACCTGGGCACGCTGCTGGGCAGCGCTCTGGTGGTCGACGCCGGCCCGCTCTACTTCTGGCTGCCCTTCCTGACCTGCCTGCTGGCGCTGGCCGAGCTGCATCTGCGCACCATCCGGCTGGTGGTGGCCTTCCTCGTCGGCCACATCGGCGCGACCCTGCTGGTGGCGGCCGCATTGGCCGCGTCGGTCGAGTTCGGCTGGCTGCCCGTGTCGATCACCCGGGCCAGCGACGTCGGCATGAGCTACGGTGCGCTGGCGGTGCTCGGCGCGATGACCGCGGTGATCCCGTCGCGCTGGCGGGCCGGCTGGGTCGGCTGGTGGGTGTCGGCGGGCATCGCCTCGGCGATCATCGGCGGCGACTTCACCGACGCCGGCCACACCGTCGCCGTGATCCTGGGCGTGCTGGTGTCCGCCCGGTTCAGGCAGCCGATCCACTGGACGCCCGCGCGCTACCTGATGCTGGCGGCGTCCGCGGGCTTCGGCTTCCTGATGCTGGCCCACCACTGGGGGACCATGGCGGCGACGCCGGTCTTCGGTGTCATCGGCGCGTTCGTCGCCTACAAGGTGACCAAGGTCGCCGGCGGTCGGGGCGTCGCCCCGCTGGAGGCCCCCGTGCTGGGCGACGACACGCTGGGCGGGCCGCAGCCGGCCGTCGCCGGCTAAGCCACACCGCCGTCGGTGGCCCGCGGCGGCCACCCGCCGGCTCGACCGCCAAGCGCCCGGCGGGTGCCGCGCGCCGAATCACTATGATCAGCACTCGACCCGTGCCGCGCGGAAGCACATCGATGCGGGCAGCCCGAACAGCCTCGTCAGCAAGGAGAGTGTCGCCGCGTGGGTGATCAACCCGTCGATCTGTCGCCGCAAGCCCTGGCCGCAGCGGTCAGCGCCGCCCGGGAGGCCTTCGCGCGGGCCGGCGATCTCGACACGCTGGCGCGCGCCAAGACCGAGCACCTCGGTGACCGCGCACCCCTGGCGCTGGCGCGCCAGGCGCTCGGCGGCGTCCCCAAGGACGAGCGCGCCGATGCCGGCAAGCGGGTCAACGCCGCCCGGACCGAAGCCCAACGCGGCTACGACGAGCGGCTCGCGGTCCTGCGGGCAGAGCGCGACGCCGCGGTGCTGGTCGCCGAGGGCATCGACGTCACGTTGCCGTCGACCCGGCAGCCGCCCGGCGCCCGGCACCCGATCACGATCCTGGCCGAGCACATCGCCGACACCTTCATCGCGATGGGCTGGGAACTGGCGGAGGGCCCGGAGGTCGAGACCGAGCAGTTCAACTTCGACGCGCTGAACTTCCCGGCCGACCACCCCGCGCGCAGCGAACAGGACACCTTCTACATCGCGCCCGACGATTCCCGGCAGCTGTTGCGCACCCACACGTCGCCGGTGCAGGTGCGCACCCTGCTCGCCCGCGAGCTGCCCGTCTACATCGTCTCGATCGGCCGCACGTTCCGCACCGACGAGCTCGACGCCACCCACACCCCGGTGTTCCACCAGGTCGAGGGTCTGGCGGTGGACCGCGGCCTGACGATGGCGCACCTGCGGGGAACGCTGGATGCGTTCGCGCGCGCCGAGTTCGGCCCCGAGGCGCGCACCCGGATCCGGCCACACTTCTTCCCGTTCACCGAGCCGTCCGCCGAGGTCGACGTCTGGTTCGTCGGCAAGAAGGGCGGCCCCGGCTGGGTGGAGTGGGGCGGTTGCGGGATGGTGCATCCAAACGTGTTGCGCGCCGCCGGGATTGATCCGGGCGCGTACTCCGGCTTCGCGTTCGGCATGGGGCTGGAACGAACCCTGCAGTTCCGCAACGGGATTCCGGACATGCGCGACATGGTCGAGGGCGACGTGCGGTTCTCGCTTCCGTTCGGGGTGGGTGCCTGATGCGCGTTCCCTACAGCTGGCTACGTGAGATCGTGGCGGCCGGCGCGCCGGATTGGAACGTCGAGGCCGCCGAGCTGGAGCAGACGCTGGTGCGCATCGGCCATGAGGTCGAGGAGGTCGCCACCCTGGGACCGGTCGACGGCCCGCTGACCGTGGGCCGGGTCACCGACATCGAAGAGCTCACCGGTTTCAAGAAGCCGATCCGGTTCTGCCACGTCGACGTCGGTGAAAACAAGGACCGTGAGATTGTTTGCGGCGCAAGCAACTTCGTTGCTGGTGACCTCATCGTGGCGGCGCTGCCGGGCACCACGCTGCCCGGCGACTTCACCATCGCCGCCCGCAAGACCTACGGCCGCACCTCCGACGGAATGATCTGCTCGGCGGCCGAACTCGGGCTGGGCGCCGACCATTCCGGGATCCTGGTGCTGCCGCCGGGCACCGCCGACCCCGGCGCCGACGCCGCCGCCGTGCTCGGCCTGGACGACGTGATCTTTCACCTGGCGATCACGCCCGACCGCGGCTACGGCCTGTCGTTGCGTGGGCTGGCCCGCGAGGTCGCCTGCGCCTACGACCTGGACTTCGTCGACCCCGCGGGCAGCCAGGTGATCAAGCCGCTGCCGGCCAACGGCGAGGCCTGGCCGCTGACCGTGCAGCCCGGCACCGGGGTTCGGCGGTTCGCGCTGCGCCCGGTCACCGGCATCGACCCGGCCGCCGTGTCGCCGTGGTGGCTGCAGCGCCGGCTGCTGTTGTCCGGCATCCGGGCGACGTCCCCGGCCGTCGACGTGACGAACTACGTGATGCTCGAGCTCGGTCACCCGATGCACGCCCACGACCGCAACCGCATCACCGGCGGCTTCGGCGTGCGATTCGCGCGGCCCGGCGAGACCGTGGTGACCCTCGACGACATCGAGCGCAAACTCGAACCGGCCGACGTGCTCATCGTCGATGACACGGCGACCACCGCGATCGGCGGCGTGATGGGCGCGGCGAGCACCGAGGTGCGCGCCGATTCGACCGACGTCCTGCTCGAGGCCGCGGTCTGGGACCCGGCCGCCGTGTCACGCACCCAGCGCCGGCTGCACCTGCCCAGCGAAGCCGCCCGCCGCTACGAGCGCGGGGTGGATCCGGCCATCTCGGTGGCCGCGCTGGACCGCTGCGCCACCCTGCTCGCCGACATCGCCGGCGGCGTGGTCGAGGAGGGTTTGACCGATTGGCGCGGCGACCCACCGCGCGACGACTGGTCGCTCCCGCCGATCGACATCGCCGTCGACCTGCCGGATCGCCTCGCCGGGGTGGTTTATGCGCCCGGCACCACCGCCAGGCGGCTCGCCCAGATCGGCGCCGAGGTCGTGGCGAACGGCGACACGCTGACGGTGACGCCACCCAGCTGGCGCCCCGACCTGCTGCAGCCCGCCGATCTCGTCGAGGAGGTGCTGCGGCTGGAGGGGCTCGAGGTCATTCCGTCGGTGTTGCCGTCGGCGCCGGCCGGCCGCGGCCTGTCCGCCGTGCAGAAGCGCCGCCGCGCGATCGGCAGGTCGCTGGCCGAGTCCGGCTATGTGGAGATCCTGCCCACCCCGTTCTTGCCCGCCGGCGTGTTCGACCTGTGGGGCCTGCCGGCCGACGACCCGCGGCGCATCACGACCGACGTGCTCAACCCGCTGGAGGCCGACCGCCCGCACCTGGCCACCACGCTGCTGCCGGCGCTGCTGGAAGCGTTGGTGCGCAACGTCTCGCGCGGCCTGGTCGACGTCTCCCTGTATGCCCTCGCGCAGGTGGTCCAGCCGACGGCGGACACCCGCGCCGTGAACGTGATCCCCGTCGGCCGCCGGCCCACCGACGCCGAGATCGCCGCGCTCGACGCGTCGTTGCCGCGGCAACCCCAGCACGTCGCCGCGGTGCTGAGCGGCCTGCGGGAACACCGCGGACCCTGGGGCCCGGGCCGGCGCGCCGAAGCCGCCGACGCGTTCGAGGCGGTGCGCATCATCGCCCGCGCCGGCGGAATCGACGTGCGATTGCGCGCGGCGCAATACCTGCCCTGGCATCCGGGGCGGTGCGCCGAGGTGCTCGTTGGGGACGTTGCGGTGGGGCACGCGGGTCAGCTGCATCCGGCGGTGATCGAGCGCTCCGGGCTGCCGAAGGGCACCTGCGCCCTCGAGCTCAACCTCGACGCGATACCCATCCCGCTGACGCTGCCGGCGCCGCGGGTGTCGCCGTTCCCGGCCGTCTTCCAGGACCTCAGCCTGGTGGTGCCCGCGCAGGTGCCGGCCCAGGCGGTAGCCGACGCCGTCCGCGAAGGCGCTGGGGAGCTGCTCGAAGACCTGCAGCTGTTCGACGTGTTCACCGGCCCGCAGATCGGCGAGGACCGCAAATCGCTGACCTTCGCGCTGCGCTTCCGCGCGCCCGACCGCACCCTCACCGAGGACGACGCCACCGCCGCTCGCGACGCCGCGGTGCGCCGCGCCGCCGAGGCGGTCGGCGCGGAGCTACGGGCCTAGTGGAATGGATTTGCAAAGCACTGCATAACCATGCAGAATCGGCGGAATGGCCGACGGAATGAAGGTAGCGGTTGCCGGTGCCAGCGGCTACGCGGGCGGTGAAATCCTGCGCCTGCTGCTCGGGCACCCGGCCTACGCGAACGGACGCCTGACGATCGGCGCGGTGACCGCCGCCGCCAGTGCCGGCAGCACGCTCGGCGAGCACCACCCGCACCTGACCCCGCTGGCCCAGCGGGTGGTCGAGCCGACCGAGCTCGACGTGCTCGCCGGCCACGACGTGGTGTTCCTGGCCCTGCCGCACGGCCATTCGGCCGCGCTGGCCTCTCAGCTCGGGCCCGACACCCTGATCATCGACTGCGGCGCCGACTTCCGGCTCACCGACGCCGACGCGTGGGAGCGCTACTACGGGTCCGCGCACGCCGGCAGCTGGCCCTACGGTCTGCCGGAGCTGCCCGGCGCCCGGGAGCGGCTGCGCGGCGCCCGCCGCATCGCGGTGCCGGGCTGCTACCCGACCGCGGCGTTGCTGGCCTTGCTGCCCGCGGTGGCCGCGGATCTCATCGAGCCCGCCGTCACCGTGGTGGCGGTCAGCGGCACGTCCGGGGCCGGTCGCGCAGCCAAGACCGACCTGCTGGGCGCGGAGGTCATCGGGTCGGCGCGGGCCTACAACATCGGCGGGGCGCACCGGCACACCCCGGAGATCGCCCAGGGGCTCGGGGCGGTTACCGGCCGCGACGTCACGGTGTCGTTCACCCCGGTGCTCATCCCGACCTCCCGCGGCATCCTGGCCACCTGCACCGCGCGCACCCGCGCGCCGCTGGCACAACTGCGCGAAGCCTACGAAAAGGCTTACCACGCAGAGCCTTTCATCTACCTGATGCCCGAGGGGCAGCTGCCCCGCACCGGAGCGGTGATCGGCAGCAACGCGGCGCACATCGCGGTCGCGGTGGACGAGGCGGCGCAGACCTTCGTCGCGATCGCCGCGATCGACAACCTGGTCAAGGGAACCGCCGGCGCCGCCGTGCAGTCGATGAACCTGGCCCTGGGTTGGCCGGAGACCGAAGGGCTTTCGGTGATCGGGGTGGCGCCGTGACGCGCGCCGGCGACGATGACGCCGGCGTAGCCGGGGTCGCAGGAGCGGCGCCATCTGTCGTAGCGACGCAAGCGCGGCTGCTGCGCGAACAGGGCGTCACCGCGCCGGCCGGATTCCGGGCCGCCGGCATCGCCGCCGGCATCAAGGCCTCGGGCAACCGCGATCTGGCCCTGGTGTTCAACGAAGGGCCGGACTACGCCGCCGCCGGGGTGTTCACCCGCAACAAGGTCAAAGCGGCACCGGTGCTGTGGAGCCAGCAGGTGCTGAGCACCGGCGCGCTGCGCGCGGTGATCCTCAACTCCGGCGGCGCCAACGCCTGCACCGGACCCGGCGGATTTCAGGACACCCACGCCACCGCCGAGGCCGTCGCCGCCGCGCTGTCGGACTGGGGGACCGAGACCGGGGCCATCGAGGTCGCGGTGTGCTCCACCGGGCTGATCGGCGACCGGTTGCCGATGGACAAGGTGCTCGCCGGCGTGCGCACGATCGTGCAGGACATGGCGGGCGGCCTGTCCGGCGGTGACGAGGCGGCCCAGGCGATCATGACCACCGACACCGTGCCCAAACAGGTTGCGCTGCACCACCCGGACAACTGGACGGTCGGCGGGATGGCCAAGGGCGCCGGCATGCTCGCGCCGTCGCTGGCGACGATGCTCTGCGTGCTCACCACCGACGCGGCCGTCGACGCGGCGGCCCTGGACCGCGCGCTGCGCCACGCCACCGCGGCCACCTTCGACCGGCTCGACGTCGACGGCGCGTGCTCGACGAACGACACCGTGCTGCTGCTGACGTCTGGAGCCAGCGGGATCGCGCCCAGCCAGGCCGAACTCGACGACGCCGTGCTGCGGGCGTGCGACGACCTGTGCGCGCAACTGCAAGCCGACGCCGAGGGCGTCACCAAGCGGGTCAACGTCACCGTGGCGGGGGCGGCCTCCGAGGACGACGCCCTGGTCGCCGCCCGCACGATCGCCCGCGACAGCCTGGTCAAGACGGCGGTGTTCGGCTCGGACCCCAACTGGGGCCGGGTGCTGGCGGCCGTCGGGATGGCGCCCATCGATCTGGACCCCGACCGGATCACGGTGGCGTTCAACGGCTTTGCGGTCTTCGCCGACGGGATTCCGATGCCGGGCGCCCGCGAGGTGGACCTGTCGGAAGCCGACATCGACATCACGGTCGATCTGCGGCTCGGCGAGCACCGGGCCACCATCCGGACCACCGACCTGTCGCACGGGTACGTCGAGGAGAATTCGGCCTACAGCTCATGAGCTCGACAGAAGCGTTGTCCACCGTGGTCAAGGCGCAGGTGCTGGCCGAAGCCCTGCCCTGGCTCAAGCAGCTGCACGGCAAGATCGTGGTCATCAAGTACGGCGGCAACGCCATGACCGACGACACGCTGCGGCACGCCTTCGCCGCCGACATGGCGTTCTTGCGTAACTGCGGCGTTCATCCCGTCGTCGTGCACGGCGGCGGCCCGCAGATCACCGCGATGCTGCGCCGGCTCGGCATCCCGGGCGACTTCAAGGGCGGATTCCGGGTCACCACACCGGAAGTGCTCGACGTGGCCCGGATGGTGTTGTTCGGCCAGGTCGGCCGCGAACTGGTCAACCTGATCAACGCGCACGGACCGTACGCCGTCGGCATCACCGGCGAGGACGCCCAGTTGTTCACCGCTGTGCGGCGCAGCGTCACCGTCGACGGCGTGGCCACCGACATCGGCCTGGTGGGCGATGTCGAGATGGTCAACACCGCCGCCGTGCTGGATCTGATTGCGGCGCGGCGCATTCCGGTGGTGTCGACGCTGGCGCCGGACGCCGAGGGCGTGGTGCACAACATCAACGCCGACACCGCCGCGGCGGCGCTGGCCGAGGCGCTGCGCGCCGAGAAGCTGCTGATGCTCACCGATGTCGAAGGCCTGTACACCAGCTGGCCGGACCGCGGTTCGCTGGTCAGCGAAATCGACACGGCCACATTGTCACAACTGCTACCCACGCTGGAGGCGGGCATGATTCCCAAAGTCGAAGCGTGCCTGCGCGCCGTCACCGCGGGCGTGCCCAGCGCGCACGTCATCGACGGGCGGGTCGAACACTGTGTGCTGGTGGAGCTTTTCACCGACGCGGGCACCGGCACCAAGGTGGTGCGCCCGTGAGCCACACCGATGACGTCCGGCGGCGCTGGGAAGCCGTGATGATGAACAACTACGGCACCCCGGCGATGGCCCTGGCCAGCGGCGACGGCGCCGTGGTTACCGACGTGGACGGGAAGACCTACCTCGACCTGCTCGGCGGCATCGCGGTCAACGTCCTGGGCCATCGCCACCCCGCGATCATCGAGGCCGTCACCCACCAGATGTCCACGCTGGGCCACACCTCCAACCTGTATGCCACCGGACCGGGTCTGGCGCTGGCCGAAGAACTGGTAAGCCTGCTCGGCACCGATTCCCCGGCGCGGGTGTTCTTCTGCAACTCCGGGACGGAGGCCAACGAGGTGGCGTTCAAGCTGTCGCGGCTCACCGGGCGCACCAAACTGGTTGCCGCGCAGGAGGCTTTCCACGGCCGCACCATGGGATCGCTGGCGCTGACCGGTCAGCCCAGCAAGCAGGCGCCGTTCGCGCCGCTGCCCGGCGCCGTCACGCACGTGCCCTACGGCGACACCGACGCGCTGGCGGGCGCCGTCGACGACGCCACCGCCGCGGTGTTCCTGGAACCGATCATGGGGGAGAGCGGCGTCGTCGTGCCGCCCGAGGGCTACCTCGCCGCCGCCCGCGACATCACCGCGCGGCACGGGGCGCTGCTGGTGCTCGACGAGGTGCAGACCGGGATGGGCCGCACCGGAACGTTTTTCGCCCACCAGCACGACGGCATCACCCCGGACGTGGTGACGCTGGCCAAGGGGCTCGGCGGCGGCCTGCCGATCGGCGCCTGCCTGGCCGTCGGGCCGGCCGCCGACCTGATGACGCCGGGCCTGCACGGCAGCACCTTCGGCGGCAACCCGATCTGCGCGGCGGCCGCGCTCGCGGTGCTGCGGGTGCTGGCGGAGGAGAACCTGATCCGCCATGCCGAGGTGCTGGGCAAGTCGTTGCGCCACGGCATCGAGGCGCTGGCCCACCCGCTGGTCGACCACGTGCGCGGCCGCGGGCTGCTCTGCGGGGTCGCGCTCACCGCGCCGCGCGCCAAGGACGCCGAGGCGGCCGCGCGCCGGGCCGGGTTCCTGGTCAACGCGGCCGCACCCGACGTCATCCGGCTGGCGCCGCCACTGATCATCACCGACGCCCAGATCGACGGCTTCCTCGGCGCCCTGCCGAGCATTCTCGACGAGGCGGCCGCAGCATGACGCGCCACGTGACTAGGCACTTCCTGCGCGACGACGACCTGTCGCCCGCCGAGCAGGCCGAGGTGCTGGCGCTGGCCGCCGAACTGAAGAAGGACCCGTTTAGCGCCCGCCCGCTGGAGGGCCCCCGCGGGGTCGCGGTCCTGTTCGACAAGAACTCCACCCGCACCCGGTTCTCGTTCGAGGTCGGCATCGCCCAACTGGGCGGGCACGCCGTCGTCGTCGACGCCCGCAGCACCCAGCTGGGGCGCGACGAAACCCTGGAAGACACCGCGCGGGTGCTGTCGCGCTACGTCGATGCCATCGTCTGGCGGACGTTCGGGCAGGAGCGCCTCGAGGCGATGGCCTCGACCGCGACCGTGCCGGTGGTCAACGCGCTCTCCGACGAATTCCATCCCTGCCAGGTGCTCGCCGACCTGCAGACCATCGCCGAGCGCAAGGGGTCACTGCGCGGTCTGAAGATGACCTACCTGGGCGACGGCGCCAACAACATGGCGCACTCGCTGATGCTCGGCGGGGTCACGGCCGGCATCCACGTCACGATCGCCGCCCCGGACGGCTTCACCCCCGACCCGGCGTTCGTCG
>NZ_LZKV01000137.1:0-15938 GCF_001672995.1 Mycobacterium sp. 1482292.6
CTCAACGGCAAGCTCGACATCCGCGCCCTGCCGGCGCCCGAATACTCCGCGGCCGGTTACCGCTCGCCGACCACCCCGGCGGCCACCGGGCGCAGCCAGCCGTCCAGGACGAACAGCGCCGTGCCGGGCACCGAGGAGCCGATCGGCGGCGCCCCCGAGCCGGGCGCCAGCGGCGTGCTCATCGACGAGAAGATGGTGGCCTCGGTCGGGCCGTAGACGTTGACCATCGTCCGGCCCGGCGCCCAGCGGTCCACCAGTTCGGGCGGGCAGGGCTCGGCCCCGATCACCAGGGCCGCGGACTCCAGGCCCTGCGGCGAGAGCATCCGCACGGCCGACGGGGTCTGGCTCAGCACGGTGACCTTCTCCGCGACCAGCAGGGCGTGGAACTCCATGGGTGAGCGGGCCACCGAATCGGGCACCACGACGAGGCGCCCGCCGTGCAGCAGCGCGCCCCAGATCTCCCACACCGAGTAGTCGAAGGCGTACGAGTGGAACTGGGTCCACACCTGCCCGGCCGACAACTCGACGCCGACGGCCTGCGCGTCGAACATGCGAGTCACGTTGTGGTGGCTGACGGCCACGCCCTTGGGCAGACCGGTGGTGCCCGACGTGTAGATGATGTGGGCGACGTGTTCGGGTGCCGGCGCCGGCAGGGCGGTGCGCGGCTGGCGTGCGATGGCGCGGTCGTTGATGTCGATGACGATCAGGTCGTGCGCGTGCAGCTTGTCCGCCAGCGCGGCGACGGTGATCGCGGCCATCGGTGCGGTGTCGGTGAGCATGAAATCGATGCGGGCCGCCGGCAGCGCCGGGTCGATCGGCAGGTAGGCCGCGCCGGTCTTGAGCACCGCCAGGATGGCCACGATCGCGTCGGCCGACCGGCCGAACAGTAGGGCCACGGATTCGCCCGGGCCCACCCCGCGGCCGATCAGCAGGTGCGCCAACCGGTTCGACTTCTCGTCGAGTTCCCGGTAGCTGATGGACCGGCCCTCGAAGGTCACCGCCGCGGCTTGGGGGCTGCGCGCCGCCTGCGCGGCGAACAGCGCCGGGATCGACGTCGGCGTGGCGGGCCGGGTGAGCACCGCCCGGTCGGCCCAGCCGTCCAGCCGGTCGTGTTCGGCGGCGTCGAGCAGGTCGATCGACGACAACCGCCGCGCCGGGTCGCCGGTCATCACGATCAGCACCCGCTGCAGCCGTTCGATCAGCGTCGCGATGCGTGCCGCGTCGAAGACGTCGGTGTCGTATTCGACCTGCAGGCGCAGCTCCTTTCCGGGCTGGGCCTGCATGGTCAGCGGGTAGTGGGTGGATTCGCGGGTGGTGATGTCGGTGACGACCAGCTCGTGGTCGGCGGACAAGGCGCTGGCGTCGATCGGATAGTTCTCGTAGGCGAACAGCGTGTCGAACAGCTGGTCCTGGCCGGTGATGCGGTGGATCTCGTTGAGCGCCAGGTGCTGGTGGTCCAGCGTGTGGTTGTAGGCGCCTTGCAGCTGGTCGAGCAGTTCGGCGGTCGTGGTCGTGGCGGTGATGTTCGCCCGCACCGGCACCGTGTTGATCAGCAGGCCGACCATGTTCTCCGCGCCGGTGACCTCGGCGGGCCGGCCCGACACGGTGGTGCCGAAAACGACATCGCCCTGGCCGGTCAGGGCGCACAGCAGCTGCGCGAACGCGGCCTGCAGCACCGTGTTGACGGTGGTGTGGCAGGAGCGGGCCAGGTCGGTGATGGACTGGTTGAGCTCGGCGGGCAGCGCGAACGATTCCACGCTTTGCCGTCCGGGCTCGGTGCGGTCCTGCGGGCCGACCAGGGTCGGGCTGTCGAAGCCGGCGAACACCTCGGCCCAGGCGGTTCGGGCGGCGTCCACGTCGCGTGCGGCCAGCCAGTCGACGAAGGCGCGGTAGGGCGCCGCCGCCGGCAGCCGCTGGCCGTAGTAGCCGGCGAAGATCTCCCCCAGCAGGATCGGCATCGACCAGCCGTCGAGCACGATGTGGTGGTTGGTCAGCACCAGCCGGTAGCGCTGGGGGGCGGTGCGCACCAGCGCCACCCGGAAGGCGGGGTGGTCGGCGAGGTCGCCGCAGACCGCGGCGCGCTCGGCCGCGCACAGCCGTCGGATCCGCGCGTCGGCGTCGGCGTCGCCGTCGAGCTCGACGTACTGCCAGGACGCCGCGGGGTCGGCCGGGATGATCTGGACGGGCTCGTCGTAGTCGTCGCAGAACCGGGCGACCAGGTTGGGATGCCGGCCGATCATCGTCTGCACGGCGTCGCGCAGCCGGTCGGGGTCGAGCGGGCCGGCGATGCTGATGTCCAGCTGCCCGGCGTACAGATCCTCGCTCGCCTGCGCGGTGTTGGCGTGGAAGAGCAGTCCCTGCTGGACCGGGGTGAGCGCCAGCACGTCGGCGATATTGTGTTGGCGCGCAAGCTGATCGAGCTGCGGCTGGGTGAGCCGGGCCGGTGCGATGTCGGACGGGGTCAGGCCGCCGCCACCGCAGCGCACGTGCGCGCAGATGCCGGCCAGCGCCTCGAACCACAATCGGCCCAGCCTGGTGATCTGCTCGTCGCTGCATGCCGAGGGCGCCCAGGTCCAGTTGGCGTGCAGCCGCGGTCCGGCCGCGGAGTCGACGGTGACCGCGTTCAGCTCGACGGTGTGCATCAGCGGCATCGGTATCGCGGTCGCCGCGCGGGTGACCGTCCAGCCATCCGGGTCGGGCCGCCACATGTCGTCGGTGAGCTCGGCCGCACCGCCCTGGCGTCCCAGGTAGTTGAAGCCGATCGGCGGCTCCGGCGCGTCCAGGTCGATGTCGGGGTTCAGGTAGCGCAGCAGCCCGTAGCTCAGCGGGTCGGGCAGGGCGCGCAGCTGTTCCTTGGCGTCCTTGAGCACCGCGCCCAGCGCGTCGCCGCCGGCGGCGACCTGCGTCCAGGAGATGCCTTGCAGCGCAAGGGATACCGGGTATTTGGTGGTGAACCAGCCCACGGTGTGGGACAGGTCGACGTCGCGGCCCAGTTCCTCGTGGCGCCCGTGGCCCTCGACCCCGATGCCGACCGGCGCGCCGCCGCCCGAGAATTCCGCGCACGCCAGCCCGAACGCGATCAGCAGAATGTCTTGCACGCCGGCGTGAAACGCCGCGGGCACAGCGCCGAGCAGCGTGCCGGTGGTCTCGGCGTCCAGCTCCATCGAGAGGTGTCCGGCCGTGGCGAAGGTGTCGGCCTCGGGGCGCACCGCGGGCAGCGCCGCGGGCGTGGCCGCCGCGGCCGCCACCCGCTGCCAGGTGTCGGCCTGGCCCACCACGTCCGGGTGGCGCGCATGCTCGGCCAGCCGTGCCGACCAGCGGGCGAACGAGGTCCCCACGGTCGGCAGCGCCACGGGCTGCCCGCCGTGCTGCTGGGCCCAGGCGATGTTCAAGTCCTGCAACAGGATTCGCCACGACACGCCGTCGACGGCCAGGTGATGAACGATCACGACCAGTTGACGGGTGGCGCTCGCCCACACCGCGCGCAGCAGCACGCCGGCGGCCGGGTTCAGCCGCGAGCGCGCCTCGATGACCGCCGCCTCGGACAGTTCGTCCACCGTGTGCAGGCACGCGCGGGCGTCCACCGCGCCGGGCTCGGGCACCGTCAGCGACCAGCCGGTGGCGGGGTCGTTGTCGACGTGCAGCCGCAGCATGGCGTGGCGATCCAGCAGGGCCTGCAGCACCGTGACGACGTCGGCCTCGGTGACCGCGGCCGGGGCCTGCACGAGCATGGCCTGGTTGAACTGGGCGACGTCACCGCCGGCGTTGTGGACGTCCTGCAGCCAGCGGATGATCGGAGTGGCCTGCACCGGCCCGAGCCCCTCGTCGGCCACCGCGGTGGCGGCGTCGAGCACTTCGGCCACCCGGGCCAGTCGGGCCACCGTCTGCTCGACGAAGATGTCGCGCGTCTTGCACACCAGGCCGGCGGCGCGCGCCCGCGTCACCACCTGCATCGACGAGATGCTGTCGCCGCCCAGGTCGAAGAACGAGTCGTCGACGCCGACGCGCTCGAGGCCGAGCACCTGCGCGTAGATTCCGGCCAGGATTTCCTCGATGGCGTTGTCGGGGGCCCGATACCGGTCGGCGTCGGAGTATTCCGGTGCCGGCAGGGCGCGGGTGTCGAGCTTGCCGTTGGGGGTGAGCGGCAGGGCCTGCATCACCACCACGGCGGTCGGAATCATGTAGCCCGGCAGCCGCTCGGCCAGCGCGGCGCGCACCGCGGCGGGGTCGGCGGTGCCGGTGACATAGCCGACCAGGCGCTTATCCCCAGGGCGGTCCTCGCGCGCCACCACGACCGCCTGCTCGACGCCGTCCACCCAGGCCAGTGCCGCGCGCACCTCGCCGAGTTCGATGCGGTAGCCGCGGATCTTGACCTGCTCGTCGGCGCGGCCCAGGTAGTCCAGCTGCCCGTCCGCGCGCCAGCGCACCAGGTCGCCGGTGCGGTACATGCGCGATCCGGGTCCGCCGAACGGGCAGGCCACGAACCGCGACGCGGTCAATGCCGACCGCCGCCAGTAGCCGCAGGCGACGCCGGCGCCGGCCACGTACAGTTCGCCGACCACGCCCGGCGGCACCGGCCGCAGCCATTCGTCGAGCACGAACGACGCCGCCCCCGGCACGGGGGAACCGATCGGCACCACGCCCGGTGCGTCGGCCTCCAGCGGTGCGCTGATGGCCGCGTACACCGTGGCCTCGGTGGGGCCGTAGGCGTTGATCATGGTCCGTCCCGGCGCCCAGCGGTCCACCAGTTCGGACGGGCAGGCCTCGCCGGCCACCACCAGCGTGACCGACTCCAGTCCCTCGGGCGCGAGCGCGCCCGCCGCCGACGGGGTTTGGCTGAGCACGCTGACCTGTTCGGCGACCAGCAGCGCGTGCAGGTCTTCCGGCGAGCGGGCCACCGATTCGGGCACCACGACGAGTCTGCCGCCGTGCAGCAACGCGCCGAAGATCTCCCACACCGAGACGTCGAACGCGAGCGAATGCCATTGCGACCACACGCCCGAACGCGGCAGTCCCGACTCCCCGGACGCGAGCAGCTGGGTGACGTTGCGATGGGTGACGGCAACGCCTTTGGGGACCCCGGTGGTGCCCGAGGTGTAGATCAGGTAGGCGAGATGTTCGGGTGCCGGCGCGGGCAACGCGGTGGCGGGCCGGGTGTCGACGGCGGGATCGTTGACGTCGATGACCGGGATGTCGTGGCCGTCGAGCCGGTCGCTCAGGTCGGCGGTGGTGATCGCGGCGATCGGGGCGGCGTCGTTGAGCACGAATCCGATCCGCGCCTCGGGCAGCGCCGGGTCGATCGGCAGGTAGGCCGCCCCGGACTTGAGCACCGCCAGGATCGACACGATCGCCTCGGCCGAACGCGAAAACAGCAGCGCCACAGTACGTCCGGGGCGGGCGCCCTGGCCGGTCAGCAGGTGCGCCAACCGGTTCGACGCCTCGTCCAGCTCGCGGTAGGTCAGCGAGCGGCCGGCACAGACCAGCGCGACGACGTCCGGGGTGCGGGCTGCCTGCGCGGCGAAAAGGGCTGGGAGGGAATCGGTTTGGGGCGCGGATGCGCTCAGCGCGGCGCGGTTGCCGAACGCGTCCAGCCGGGCGTGTTCGGTGTCGTCGAGCAGATCGATCGCGGACAACGCCTGGGCGGGATCGGCGGTCATCGCGAGCAGCACCCGCTGCAGCCGGTCGACCAGCGCCCGGATGCTGTCCTCGTCGAAGACGTCGGTGCGGAATTCGACGGTTCCGCCGATTCCGGCGGGTTCGCCGCGCTCGTCCCAGCGTTCACCCAGCGAGAAGGTCAGGTCCATCCGGGCGGTCTGGGTGTCCACCGGAATCGGCGTGACATCGACGTCGCCCAGGGTGAATCCGGCCGCGGGGCCGGCGTCGTGGCCGGCGAAGTTCTGCCAGGCCAACATCACCTGGATGAGCGGGTGATGGGTCAGGCTTCGGGTCGGGTTCAGCCGCTCGACCAGCACCTCGAACGGCACGTCCTGGTGCTCGTAGGCGGCCAGGCTGCGCTGGCGCACCTGGGATAGCACGTCGGCGAAGCTGGGGTCACCGGCCACCTCGACGCGCAGCACCAGGGTGTTGACGAAGAAGCCCACCAGCTCGTCGAGCGCGGGATCGCGCCGCCCGGCGATCGGGAATCCCACCGCCACATCGGGATTGGCGCCGATCTTGGCCAGCAGCACGGTCAACGCGGTCTGGATCACCATGAAGCTGGTGGCGTTGTGGTGGCGAGCCACATCCCCGATGCGCCGCTGCAGCCCGGTGGGCCAATCGATTTCGACGGTGGCGCCGCGCTGGTCGGCCACCAGCGGGTAGGGCCGGTCGGTGGGCAGCTGCACCCGTTCCGGCATCCCGGCCAGGGCGCCTTCCCAATAGGACAGCTGGGCGGCGATGCGGCTGTTGCCGTCGTCGAGATCGCCGAATTGGGCGCGCTGCCACAGCGTGTAGTCGACGTACTGCACCGGCAGCGGCGCCCAGTCGGGGCCGCGGCCGGCGGCCCGGCCGGCGTACGCCACCCCGAGGTCGCGCACCAGCGGGGTGATGGACATGCCGTCGGCGGCGATGTGGTGCACCACGGCGACCAGCACATGCCGGTCCTCGCCGAGCCGGAAAAGCTCGGCGCGCAACGGGATTTGGGAGGACAGGTCGAAGGTGTAGCGCGCGGTGGCGCCGATCGCCTCCTCCAGCTGGCTTGCCGACCAGGCGCTGGCGTCGACGACCTCCCAGCCGAAGTCGGCCTGGTCGGCGGGGATGACCACCTGCTGCGGCGTCCCCTCGGGGGCGGCGAACAGGGTGCGCAGGCTCTCGTGGCGGGCCACCACGTCGGCCAGCGCCGCGCCGAGCGCATCGGCGTCGAGCGCACCGTCCAGGCGCAGCGCGGCCGCCATGTTGTACACCGGTGAGGGCCCTTGCAATTGGTCGAGGAACCACAGCCGGTTCTGCGCGAACGACAACGGGACGATGGCCGGCCGCGCGCCGGCGGTCAAGGGCTGCAGCCCGTTGCCGCCCTCCCCGAGCCGGGGTGCCAGCTGGGCGATCGTGGGCGCCTCGAACACGACCCGCACGGCGAGGTCGGCGTCCAGGCTCGCGTTGATCGCGGCGATCAGGCGCATGGCGGAGATGCTGTCGCCGCCGAGGTCGAAGAAGGAGTCGTCGACGCCGACGCGTTCGGCGTTCAGGATGTCGGCGTAGATGCCGGCCAGGATCTCTTCGGTGGGGGTTTGCGGTGCGCGGTATTCACCCGCGGTGTATTCGGGCGCCGGCAGGGCGCGGGTGTCCAGTTTGCCGTTGGCGGTCAACGGAAAGGCCTCGAGCGCCATCACCGCGGCGGGGACCATGTACGCGGGCAGCCGTTCGGCCAGTGCGGTTCGGACGGCGGCGGCGTCGGCGCTGCCGGTGATGTAACCGACCAGCCGCAAGGCGCCCGGGTGGTCCTCGCGGGCGATGACCACGGCCTGCTCGACACCGTCGAATCCGGCCAGCGCGGACTGGATTTCGCCGAGCTCGATGCGGTAGCCGCGGACCTTGACCTGCTCGTCGGCGCGGCCGAAGTACTGCAGTTGCCCGTCGGCGTTCCAGCGCGCCAGGTCGCCCGTGCGATACATGCGCGTGCCGGCTCCGCCGAAGGGGCAGGCGACGAACCGCGACGAAGTCAGCCCGGGCCGGCCGACATATCCCGCGGCCACACCGGATCCGGCGACGTAGAGCTCCCCGACGATGCCGGGCGGCACCGGCCGCAACGACCCGTCGAGCACGAACAGCGCCGCCCCTGGCACCGGGGACCCGATCGGCACCGGCCCGTGGGCCGCCGACCCGGGCGCCAGGGGCGCGCTGATGGTCACACACATGGTGGTCTCGGTCGGGCCGTAGGCGTTGACCATCACCCGTCCGGGCGCCCATTGGTCCACCACCTCGGCCGGGCAGGCCTCACCGGCCATCACCAGCGACACCGATTCCAGGCCCTCGGGCGAGAGCATCGCCACCGCCGACGGCGTCTGGGTCAACACGCTGACCTGCTGGGCGACCAGCACGTCGTGCAGGTCTTGCGGGGAACGCGCCACCGATTCGGGCACCACGACCAGCCGGCCGCCGCGCAGCAGCGCGCCGAAGATCTCCCAGACCGAGACGTCGAACGCCAGCGAGTGGCAGTGCGACCACACCCCCGCGGCCGGCAGCCCGGCGTCCAGCGAGCCCAGCAGCTGGGTCACGTTGCGGTGGGTGATGGCAACGCCTTTGGGGACGCCGGTGGTGCCCGAGGTGTAGATCAGGTAGGCGACGCCGTCGGGCCCGGGCAGCGGCAGGCTCGTTTCGGGCAGGGTGTCGATGCGGCGATCGTTGACGTCGATGACGGTCACGCCGCGTCCGTCGAACCGCGCGGCCAGGTCGGCGGTGGTGATCGCGACGACGGGCTTGGCGTCGCCGAGCATGAACTCGATCCGGGCGTCGGGCGACGAGGGATCGATCGGCAGGTACGCGGCCCCCGTCTTGAGCACCGCGAGGATGGCGGCGATCGCCTCGGCCGACCGGGAAAACAGCAGTGCCACAGTCTGTCCCGGACCGGCGCCCTGTGCCGCCAGGCGGTGCGCCAACCGGTTGGACGCCTCGTCCAGCTCGCGGTACGTCACCGACAGGCCCTCGCAGACCAGCGCCACGGCCTCGGGTGCGGCGGCGACGTGCGCGGCGAACAGTTCGGGCACCGACACCGGCGGGCCGGCCGGCCCGGTCAAAACGGCGTTGTTTCCCAGCTTTTCGAGGCGGTCGCGCTCGGCATCGTCGAGCAAATCCACCGACGCCACCGGGTGGGTGGGATCGGCGGTCATCGCGGTCAGCACCCGCTGCAGCCGCGCGATCAAAGTCTCGACGGTGGCCGCGTCGAACACGTCGGTGCGGAATTCCACCCGTCCGCCGATCCCGGCGGCCTCGCCGGCCGCGGTCCAGCGCTCGGCCAGGGAGAACACCAGGTCCATGCGGGCCGACTGGTCGGCCACCGGTACGGACGTGACCTCGAGGTCGCCCAGCGCCAGGCCGGCGGCGGGGTCGTCGTGCCCGGCGAAGTTCTGCCAGGCCAGCATCACCTGTACCAGTGGGTGGTGGGTCAGGCTGCGGGTCGGATTGACCCGCTCCACCAGCACCTCGAACGGCACGTCCTGATGCTCGAACGCCGCCAGGCTGCGCGCCTGGACGCGCTCCAGCAGTTCGGTGAAGGTGGGGTCACCGGCCAGGTCGACGCGGAGCACCAGGGTGTTGACGAAGAAGCCGACCAACTGGTCGAGGGCGGGGTCGCGCCGGCCGGCGATCGGAAAGCCAACGGCCACATCGGAACTCGCGCCGACCTTGGACAGCAGCACCGCCAGCGCGGCCTGCACCACCATGAAGCTGGTCGCGTTGTGCTCGCGGGCGAGCCGGCGGACCTGCTCCTGCAATTCCGCGGGCCAGTCCACCACCACGCTGTCGCCGCGCTGATCGGCCACCGGCGGGTAGGGCCGGTCGGTGGGCAGCGCCAGCCGCTCGGGCATGCCCGCCAGGGCTTCCTCCCAGTAGGCCAGCTGGCCGCCGATGCGGCTGGAGCCGTCGTCGAGGTCGCCGAACTGGGCGCGCTGCCAGAGCGTGTAATCGATGTACTGCACGGACAATTCGGCCCAGCCCGGTGCGCGCCCGGCGCGCCGGCTGGTGTAGGCCACGCTGAGGTCGGCGCTCAACGGCGTGAGCGACAAACCGTCCGCGGCGATGTGATGGACCACGATCACCAGGATGTGCTCGTCCTCGGCGAGCGCGAAAAGCTGTGCGCGGATGGGGATTTCGGTCGCCAGATCGAAGGTATGGCGCGTCGCCGCCTTGATGGCGTCGTCCAGCTGGTCCGCCGGGTACGCGGTGGCGTCGATGACGTCCCAGCCGATGTCGGCGCGCTCGACGGGCACCACCAGCTGTTGGGGCGTTCCCTCGTGCGCCGGGAACAGGGTGCGCAGGCTTTCGTGGCGGCTCACCACGTCGGTCAGCGCGGCGGCCAGGGCGCCGGCGTCGAGCCGCCCGCGCAGCCGCAGCGCCGCCGCCATGTTGTACAGCGGTGACGGGCCTTGGAATTGGTCGATGAACCACAACCGGTTCTGCGCGAACGACAACGGGACCACCGCGGGCCGCTCGGCCGCCACCAGCGGCTCCAGGCCGGCCGCGCTCTCCGCGATGCGCGGCGCCAGCTGCGCAACGGTGGGTGCCTCGAAGACGACGCGCACCGGAAGGTCGCTGTCCAGCGCGGCATTGATCGCGGTGACCAGCCGCATGGTGGACAGCGAATCGCCGCCCAGGTCGAAGAACGAGTCGTCGACCCCGACGCGTTCCACCCCCAGGATTTGGGCGTAGATACCGGCCACGATCTCCTCGACCGCGGTGCTGGGGGCGCGATAGTTGCGATAATTGCCAGCGGTCCGGTAGTCCGGCGCGGGCAGGGCGCGGGTGTCGAGCTTGCCGTTCACCGTCACCGGCAGCGCGTCGAGCGCCACCACCGCCGCCGGGACCATGTAGCCCGGCAGTCGCTCGCCCAGCGCGGCGCGCGCCTTGCCCGGTTCGGCCGAGCCGGTGACATAACCGACCAGGCGCTTGTCCCCGGCGCGGTCCTCGCGGGCAACGACGACCGCCTGCTCCACCCCGTCGAGCGCGGCCAGCGCCGCCTGGATTTCGCCGAGTTCGATCCGGTAGCCGCGAATCTTGACCTGCTCGTCGGCGCGGCCCAGGTAGCGCAGCTGTCCGTCGGGTCCCCAGCACACCAGATCCCCGGTGCGATACATACGCTGGCCCACCACACCGAACGGGCACGCGATGAACCGCGATGCGGTCAGCCCGGGGCGGCGCCAGTAGCCGACGCCGACGCCCTCGCCGGCCAGATACAGCTCCCCCACCACACCGGCGGGCACCGGGCGCAGCCATTCGTCGAGCACGAAGAACGCCGCGCGAGTGACCGGTGAGCCGATCGGCGGGAATCCCGAGCCCGCCTGTAGCGGGGCACTCTTGCAGGCCCACATGGTGGTTTCGGTGGGCCCGTACACGTTGACCATCACCCGACCGGGCGCCCAGCGGTCCACCAGCTCCGGCGGACACGGCTCGGCCCCGATCACCAACGCCGTGCAGTCCAGGCCGTCGGTGGGCAACAGCCCCACCGCCGACGGGGTCTGGGTCAACACCGTCACACCCTCACCCACCAGCAGGGCATGAAACTCCTCAGGCGACCGCGCCACCGCGCCGGGGACCACGACGAGTCGTCCGCCGTGCAGCAGCGCCCCCCAGATCTCCCACACCGAGAAGTCGAAGGCATACGAGTGGAACTGGGTCCACACCTGCTCGGCCGATAAGGCGAACCCGAGCCGCAGATCATCGAAGAGCTGCGCGACGTTATGTTGGGTGACCGCAACACCTTTGGGCACACCGGTGGTGCCCGACGTGTAGATCACGTGCGCCAGATCGGTGGGCGCCGGCGCCGGCGGCGGGGTGCTCGGCTGGGCCGCCACCGCCGGGTCGGCCACGTCGATGACGGTCAGGTCGAAGCCGTGGAACTTCTCGGCCAGCTCGGCGGTGGTGACCGCGGCCATCGGGGCGGCATCGGTGAGCATGAATTCCACCCGCGCGGCCGGCAGCGCCGGGTCGATCGGCAGATAGGCCGCCCCGGATTTGAGCACCGCCAGGATCGCCACGATCGCCTCGGCCGACCGCGAAAACAGCAGCGCGACAAACTCACCCGGGCCCGCGCCGGACTCGACCAGCAGATGCGCTAACCGATTGGCCGCCTCGTCGAGCTCCCGATAGGACATGGACCGGTCCTCGAACGTCACCGCCACGGCGTCCGGGGTGCGCGCCGCCTGCGCGGCGAAGAGTCCGGCAACGGTCACCGGCTCCATCGGGTCGGCCAACACGGCCTGGTTGCCCCACGCGGCCAGCCGGGCGTGCTCGGTGGTGTCCAGCAGGTCCACCGACGACAACCGGCGCTCCGGCTCGGCGGTGACGGCCGCCAGCAGCCGCTGCAGCCGTTCGATCATCGCCTCGACGGTGTCCGCGTCGTATACGTCGGTGCGGTACTCCGCCGTCACCGCGATGCCGGCGCGCTGACCGGACTCGGTGAACCGTTCGGCCAGCGAGAACGTCAGGTCCATGCGAGCGGTGTTGGTGTGCAACGGCATCGGGGTGACCTGCAGGTCACCCAGCGCCAGCCCGCCCGCGGGCGCGGTGACCTCGCCGGGGAAGTTCTCCCAACCCAGCAGCACCTGGATCAGCGGGTGGTGGGCCATGCTCCTGGTGGGGTTGAGCCGTTCCACCAGCAGTTCGAAGGGGACGTCCTGGTGCTCGAAGGCGGCCAGGCTGCGCCGCCGCACCTGGGCCAGCAGCTCGGCGAACGTCGGATCGCCCGCCACGTCGACGCGCAGCACCAGGGTGTTGACGAAGAACCCGATCAGCTCGTCGAGCGCGCGTTCGGAGCGCCCGGCGATCGGGAAGCCCACCGCCACATCGGTACTGGCGCTGATCGTGGACAGCAGGGCGGCGAACGCCGCCTGAATCACCATGAAAGGGGTCGCGTTGTGTTCGCGGGCCACCCGCTGCACCTGTTGCTGCAGCTCCGCCGGCCAGTCCGCCGCCAATCGGGCGCCGCGGTGGTCGGCCACCTGCGGGTAGGGCCGGTCGGTGGGTAGCTGCAGGCGTTCGGGCAGCCCGGCCAACGCGTCGGTCCAGTAGTCGAGCTGCGCGGCGATGCGGCTACCGCTGTCGTCCACGTCGCCGAGGTACGTGCGCTGCCACAGCGTGTAATCCACGTACTGCACCGCCAGCGGGGCCCAGTCGGGGGCGTGTCCCGCGCACCGGCTGGCGTATGCCACCCCCAGGTCGCGCGCGAACGGGGTGATCGACCAGCCGTCGGCGGCGATGTGGTGCACCGCGACCACCAGCTGGTGTTCGGTGTCGGTGACGGTGAAAAGCTCTGTGTGCAGCGGGCTTTCGCTTGACAGGTCGAACGCGTACTGGGCCGCGGCGGCCATGCGCTCGCGCAGCCGGTCCTCCGGCCAGCCGCGGGCATCGACGACCTCGCAGGCGAACCCGATCTGGTCGGCGGGGATCACCACCTGCTGCGGGATTCCGTCGGCCGCGGCGAACACCGTGCGCAGGCTTTCGTGGCGGCCCACGACGTCGGCCAGCGCCGCGGCCAGCGCACCGGTGTCCAGATCCCCGCGCAGCCGCAGCGCCACGGTGACGTTGTAAATCGGTGACGGGCCCTGGAATTGGTCGATGAACCACAGCCGGGTCTGGGCGAACGACAGCGGGATCACCGCCGGGCGCTCCCCCGCCACCAGGGGCTCCGGCCGGTCGCCGTCGCCGCCGGCCAGCAGCGCCAGTTCGGCGGCCGTCGGCGCCTCGAAGACGGCCCGCACACCGAGGTCGGAGTTCAGGCTGGTGTTCACCGCGGCGATCAGGCGCATCGCCGACAGCGAATCCCCGCCCAGATCGAAGAACGAGTCGTCGACGCCCACCCGCTCCAGGCCGAGCACCTGGGCGTAGATGCCGACCAGGATCTCCTCGGCCGCGGTGGCCGGGGCGCGGTAGCGGTCCACGTCCTGGTATTCCGGCTCCGGAAGGGCCTTGCGGTCGAGCTTGCCCGACGAGGTCATCGGGAATTCCTCAAGCGCCACAATGTGTGTCGGCACCATGTATTCCGGCAGCCACGCGCTGAGCCGCTCGCGCACCTCGCCGATCTTGGTGTTGGTGCGGGGGTCGTTGGCGTGGCTGGTGCGCCGCCGGGACCCGGTGGGGGGCAGGTAGACGTCGGTCAGGGGCGCGGCGTAGTTGGGGTCGCCGGTGTCGACGAAAACGGCGCTGAGGGTGCCGGGTACCGCACCCCAGGTGACCGCGACGCGATACCCGGCGGCCTCGCCGATGCGGTGCACCTCTTCGGCGACGGCAGCGCCCGACACGGCGTCGGCGGCCGCGAGCGCGTCGGCCACGGGTTGCCCCTCGGCGAGCGCCGTTTCGACGCGAACGTCCGCGATGACCCCGGCGTGCGGGATGTCGGTGACGCGCACAACGGCGGGACGCTGGGACGCCAGCACGTCGCCCAGCCCGTCCGAGCCCGCGCATTCGGTCCACGACCAGGTGGGTGCGTCGCCCACCGAGCGCACCGCCGCGGGCGCTTTGCGGATGACGACGTCGTACCGGTAGCGGTTGAGTTCGTTGTCGGCGAAGCCGCGTTTGACTTCGATGTCGACGCCGCCGGCCGACGGGCAGCTGACCGCCCAGGTCGTGAAAAACTCTGGTGCCAACAGCAATTCGGTCTCGCCGAGCATGGCGTGGCGGACGCGCTGACGGATGTCGGCGGCCTCGGTGGCGGCGGCGCCGCCGCGCGACAGCGCGATCGCGGTCTGGAATGCGCCCTGCAGGCTGTGGTTTCGCACGTCACCGATGAACACGGCCCCGCCGGGGGCCAGCAGCTCCATGGCGTTGTCGATGACCTCGGCCAGATAGCCCGCGTTCGGGAAATACTGGACGACCGAGTTGAGGATGATGGTGTCGAAGTGGCCGCGGGGCAGCCCGTCGGTGACGTGGGCCGGCTGGGTCCGCAGCTGGACCCGGTCGCGCCAGGGCAGCTGCAGCTGTTCCATTGAGCGGGCCAGGTTCTCGATGGCCACCGGGGAGAAATCGGTGGCCAGATATTCGTCGCAGTGCGGGGCGAGCTGCGACAGCAGCAGCCCCGAGCCGGCGCCGATCTCGAGCACGCGTCGCGGTCGCAGGTCCGTGATCCGGTCCACCGTGGCGGCCCGCCACTCGATCATCTCCGCGAGCGGGATCGGGTCGCCGGTGTAGCTGCTGTTCCAGCCGCGGAAGTCCATGCCGAACCGCGACTCGAGGTCGGCGCCGTAGAGGTCGTCGTAAAGGTGTTGCCACTCTTCGACGTTGTCCTCGTCGTGGTCGGCGCCGATGGTGTGGTCGAGCGTGACGTAGGCGACCAGATGCGAGCCGGTGGCGCTGTCCAGCACGGTGACGGCGGCCTGGGTGACCTGCGGGCAGGCCAGCAGGGTGTTCTCGATTTCGCCCAGCTCGATGCGCTGGCCGCGCAGTTTGATCTGGCTGTCGGCGCGCCCGACGAAGTCCAGGTCCCCGTCGCGCGTCCAGCGCACCAGGTCGCCGGTGCGGTACATGCGGTCCCCGGGGCCGCCAAATGGGTTGGCCACGAAGCGTTCCGCGGTCAGGTCCACCCGGCCCATGTAGCCGTGCGCCAGCGCCGGCCCGCTCACGTACAGCTCACCCACCACGCCGACGGGAACCGGCTTCAGCCAGGCGTCGAGCACCACCGCGCACACGCCCGGCAGCGGGGTGCCGATGCGAACGGGCCCCTCGGCCGACAGCGGCGCGCTGAGGGTGACCCAGATGGTGGTCTCGCTCGGGCCGTAGACGTTGAACATCCGCCGACCGGGCGCCCAGGCGGCGACCAATTCCTTCGGGCAGGCCTCGCCGCCGACCATCAGCTTGTCGAAGCCGGGCAGCCGGGCGCGATCCAGTGACGACAGCACCGTCGGGGTCAGGAACGCCGCGTTGACGCGCTGGCTCTGCAGCAGGGCGGTCAGCGGCTCGCCGGCGTACACCTGCGGTGGCGCCACCACCAGCGCGGCGCCGGCCGCGGCCGCCAGCACCATCTCGCCGACCGACGCGTCGAAGGTCGGCGAGGCTACCATCAGCACCCGGGTGTCGGTGTCCAACTCGGACGCTTCGCATTGCGCCGCAGCCCATCCCAGCAAGCCGGCGTGGCTGACCAGCACGCCTTTGGGGGCGCCGGTCGAGCCCGACGTGAAGATCGCGTAGGCGCTGTCGCGAGCGGTCAGCGGCGCCAGACGGTCGGCGTCGGTGATCGCCGCGGCGTCGTAGCCGGACAGGTCCAGGCCGTCGATCCGCAGCACGGGGCGCGCCCC
>NZ_LZKV01000138.1:0-1026 GCF_001672995.1 Mycobacterium sp. 1482292.6
AGGCCAAGAGCTACTACTACAACGGCACGACCACGACCTACCCGACGCCCGATCAGGGCAAGCCGATCGATGGCGGCACGCATGCGTGATGGCGGCGACCCGCCGCGCCCGGCTCCGCCGCGCTTGCGATCACCGCGCTGCCTGATGGCGGCGACCCGCCGCGCCCGGCTGCGCCGCGCTTGCGATCACCGCGCAGCCTGATGGCGGCGACCCGCCGCGCCCGGCTCCGCCGCGCTTGCGATCACCGCGCAGCGTGATGGCTAGTTGACGCAGGGCACGCCGCCGCCATCGATCGGCTTGCCCTGATCGGGCGTCGGGTAGGTCGTGGTCGTGCCGTTGTAGTAGTAGCTCTTGGCCTTGGTCGACGTGGTGCTCGAGCTGGTGCTCGTGGTGTCGTCCATCTGCGTCTCGTCGGGGCTGGGCATCGTGAAATTGGTGTCCACGGTCAGGCGGATGTGTCCGGGCTGCACCCTGGGGCTGGGCTGCTTCGGCGCGTCCACGCCGAGCAGGTTGGCCAGGTTCAGCGCATCGGTTTGCGCGCCGGCGCCGTACTCGACCGTCGTGGAGGTCGGGTCGCCGGATTCGCGGTCGCGGACCTGACCCGGGGTGTAGCCCTTCTTTTTCAGCGCGCGGGATACCTCGGTGGCCAGACCGCTCATGCTGCCGGCGTTGACCACGTCGACGACCGTGGTGGGATCCGGCTTCACGGCGGTGGTGCTCGGCGCGGTCGTCGTCGTGTCGGCCCCGATCGCCGCCGCCACCTCCGCCTTGATCGCCGCCGGGTCGACGATGTTGACGTCCTGGCCGTCGATGTTGTCGTAACGCACCACCGGCAGCGTCCGGAACTCGACGTTGCCACCGGCCAGCCCGCCCAGGCGCTGGATCATGTCTTCGCTCCACCCCGCCGAGAGCACCACGTCCTTGCGCGCCACCGCCATCAGGTTCTTGAGCTTGTCGATGTTGGTGAACGTGCCCGTGGCCTGCAGCTCCTGCATGACCGACGAGATGAACGCCTGCTGCCGGTGG
>NZ_LZKV01000139.1:0-1913 GCF_001672995.1 Mycobacterium sp. 1482292.6
GGCGGCGAAGAGTCGGCCTTGTTCGCCGCCGACTTGGCCCGGATGTACATCCGCTACGCCGAGCGGCACGGCTGGACCGTCACCGTGCTGGATGAGACCACCTCGGATCTGGGCGGCTACAAGGACGCGACGCTGGCCATCGCCAGCAAGGGCGATAGCGCCGACGGGGTCTGGTCCCGGATGAAATTCGAGGGTGGAGTGCACCGGGTGCAACGCGTCCCGGTGACCGAATCCCAAGGCCGCGTTCACACTTCGGCGGCTGGCGTGCTGGTGTATCCCGAACCCGAAGAAGTCGGCGAGGTGCAGATCGACGAGTCGGACCTGCGCATCGACGTCTACCGCTCGTCGGGCAAGGGCGGCCAGGGCGTCAACACCACTGACTCCGCGGTGCGCATCACGCACCTGCCCACCGGCATCGTCGTCACCTGCCAGAACGAGCGCTCGCAGCTGCAGAACAAGGCCCGCGCCCTGCAGGTTTTGGCCGCCCGTCTGCAGGCCCTGGCCGAAGAGCAGGCGCTCGCCGATGCCTCGGCGGACCGGGCCAGCCAGATCCGCACGGTGGACCGCAGCGAGCGCATCCGCACCTACAACTTCCCGGAGAACCGGATCGCGGATCACCGCATCAACTTCAAGTCGCACAATCTCGATCAGGTCCTCGACGGTGACCTGGACGCCCTGTTCGACGCCCTGGCCGCCGCCGACAAGCAGAGCCGGCTGCAACAGGCATGACGTCGCGCGACGATGCAGAGTGAAACGATGAGGAGAAGCGCGACAACCCAGCTCAGCCTGCGGCGCACGATCGACGATGCTGCGGCCACCCTTGCCGAGGCGGGAATCGATTCTGCGCGTTGGGATGCCGAACAGCTGGCCGCGCACCTGGCGGGCACCGATCGCGGACGCCTATCCCTGCTCGACCCGCCGGACGCGGACTTCCTGGGGCGCTACCGCGATGTCGTGGCCGCGCGCTCGCGACGTGTTCCCCTGCAACATCTGCTGGGGACCGCGGCGTTCGGGCCCGTCCTCCTGCACGTCGGCCCCGGGGTTTTCATACCCCGCCCGGAGACCGAAGCGCTGCTGGAATGGGCTAGGGCACAACAACTTCCGCCGCGACCTGTCATCGTCGACCTGTGCACGGGGTCGGGCGCCCTGGCGGTGGCGCTGGCCCACCACTTGCCCGGGGCGCGAATCGTCGCCATCGACAACTCTGACGCCGCCCTCGAGTACGCCCGCCGCAACGCGCAAGGCACGGAGGTCGAGCTGATCTGCGCCGACGTCACAGAGCTGGCCGGCGAGCCGGGCCCGCTCGCCGATCTGGATGGCCGGGTCGACCTGGTGGTGGCCAACCCGCCCTACGTTCCCGATGGTGCTGTGCTGGATCCCGAAGTCGCGCAACATGATCCGCACCAGGCCGTCTTCGCCGGCCCGGACGGAATGGCGGTGATCGCGCCGCTGCTCAGCCTCGCCGGTCGCTGGCTGTGTCCGGGAGGACTCATCGGCGTCGAGCACGATGACACCACCGCGGCGCAGACCGTGGAATTGTTCGACCGCACAGGGGCATTCGACGACGTCCGGGCCCGCCGAGACCTGACCGGGCGGCCACGGTTCGTCACGGCCCGCAGGAGAGCGGAACCGGGGAGGGGCGGCGCCCATGACTGACGTCTTCGACTGCGCGGATCCCGATCAGCGCTCACTCGGAATCGCCGCCGCCGCGGCAGCGCTCAAGGGTGGCCGCCTGGTTGTCATGCCGACCGACACGGTCTATGGGATCGGCGCCGATGCGTTCAACAGCGCGGCGGTCTCCGCGCTGCTGTCGGCGAAGGGGCGCGGGCGCGACATGCCGGTGGGCGTGCTGGTCGGCTCCTGGCACACCATCGAGGGGCTCGTGTACACCATGCCGGACGGGGCCCGCGACC